>WFRF01000105.1 GCA_015486655.1 Caldifarciminota bacterium
ATCCAGAAAAGATCTACCGTTATGAAAGTAGTGTTGAGAAGAGAGCTAATCATTACGGGCCACGCCAGTTGCAGGATACGTTTTTTCATATGGACAGTCTAATGAAACATATCAAAATTGTCAAATGAAATATTGACGATTATAGTAGATAGGTACGGACATATTAACCACCTAATGGGAACAAAGGAAGTGCGTCTCAATTAAGACTAAGAAGTAACGGGACTACGTCCCAAGTAAGAACTAAGAAGTGAGAAGTTAGAAGTATTTAAATGTAGCATTGAAATAAATTCAAGGCATTTATGAGATTCCGGATCAAGTCCGGAATGACCGATTGTAAGCAATCCTGATTGTTGTTTTCTCATGCGTGTAAATGTTGTATTATATAAATCAACGTACAAAAGTGGTAAATATGTCTATACTACTTACCAATATTGCCTATTCTAAGGCGTATAACAGTTAAGTATATATTGACATTAATATTTAAATATGCTAATATTCCGTGATTAAAAGGAGTAGTTATGATAAAGAGAATTATATTATCCGTATCTTTACTGTTTCTGTCTATGAGTATTTTTGCCGACGGGATTGATCTTTCAAACCTTAAAGGGGTTGATCTTTCCACATTAAAGAATATGATGCAGAATCAGAACCAGCAACAATTAAATTCGTACAATGGAGATTCACTGATTAATAGTGACACTTCAAATATGATGGTATACTACCAAGGTGTACAAAATATGTTTCAAACAGCAATAGAGAGCACATATAACACAAATAATTATAATTTTCTTCTCCCGGATTCGCAGAGATTAGAACAATTCGGATACGATATATTCGAACATGTAACAGCTTCCGATATTGTTACCAGAAATTATACCAACGAGAATTACTCAATAGCTCCCGGTGATCGAATAATTATAAGTATTACAGGAGAGTTGGTTAAGCAGGCAAAAGTGCGAGTTGATAATAACGGTAAGATATTTATTCCCGATGTCGGAGATGTGGTTGTTTGGGGAAGGACAATCAAAGAGGCTGAGAAAGCCATAAGAAAAGCGGTGTTTAAGAAATATACCAATGTTAAAATAGATGTATCACTCGGAGCTCTTCATAATATACAAGTGTATGTAATAGGAGAGGTTTCAAGACCGGGAATCTATAATGTTTCCGCAATGATGTCTCCCATTCAGTTAATATACCTTGCGGGGGGGATCAAAAAAACTGGTACATTAAGGAATATAAAATTGGTATCAGATATAAGATACAATTTCGATTTTTATAAATTGATATTGTATGGCTACAGGTACAAAGGGATATATCTTCATTCGGGTGATATAGTTTATGTTCCCCCAGTCGGGAAAACGGTAGCAATTGCCGGGGCAGTGAAATCTCCCGGGATATACGAATTTAAGAGGGGAGAAACACTAAAAGATGTTATTAAATATGCCGGAGGTGAACTTCCCTTTGCCGATAAGGAACACATTCAAATCGTAACCATAAAAAAGAAGAAAAAAATCACAAAAGACCTGTTCGCAAATTCCTATGCTTCGCTAATTAAAAAATACGGAAGGTTAAAACTAATTGACGGTGATTTTATATCTGTTCCCGTAATGGATAATACAATCTATGATTACGTTAAAATAGACGGTGCCGTGAGATTACCCGGCAGATATGCCTATAAAGACGGATTAGATTTAAAAACGCTTTTGGATTTGGCCGGAGGAGTTAAAAGAGGAGCTAACCTAAAGAATGTTTTTGTTTACAGGTATATAGACGGAGCAAGGGACTCAATAATACATGTAAGACTAGACAGTATTTTAAAAGATAAAATCAATTTTACATTGGATGACTGGGACAGTGTACATGTATTTAGTGAGAATGAGATTAATCCAAGTGATTCGGTTTATATATACGGTGCAGTAAAGTATCCGGGAATCTATGTACTTAAGCATGGGGAATCGCTAAAGCACTTATTTGAGGTCTGCGGCGGTTTCAACAATAATGCATTTAAAGAAGGGGTTGTTTTTACAAGAAGATTAAATTCTTTAAACAGGGCAAGAACGGATATGTTGATAACAATGAATCAGAAATTACTGGCGACGGAGGCGATCCTCTCCAATGATAACAGTTCTTTGGACGATAAATCAAAATCCGATTTAATTCAATACAGAAACGATCTTTTAAAAATAATTCAAGGGGCAAAGGAGAGAAACAGGATAATTCTCAATGTGAATGACAGCAGTGATATAAATATTGATATAGCAAACGGTGACTCGATTTATGTCCCTGAAAAGAACAATACCGTACAAGTAATAGGAGCTGTTTACAATCCGGCAATATTGATGTACAGAGATGGTAAATCACTGAGGTACTACCTTGATAAAGTCGGTGGTTTTAAAGAAAATGCGGACAGAAAAGGTATGTATGTTTTAAGAGCGTCAGGAATTGTTGATAAAAACACGAGGAAGATATATCCGGGAGATGCAATTGTTGTGCCTGAAAGATTCATTCAAAAGACTGATTGGGGTCCAATACTCAGGGATGTAGCTACGATAATTTCACAGCTTGCGGTTGCCGTTGTCAGTGTTTACAGTATTGTTAAGAAATAAGGAGAATGGTAGGATGAAATATAAAGGGTCAGCCGGATGGCTAATAGCAATAAAAAAAAGGTGGAAAGTATTACTTGTTTCATTTTTGATCCCTGCGCTATTGGCATATATAATAAGTTTATTTGTACCTAAAAAGTATGAAAGCATTGCTGAGGTATTGTCCCCTGAGATCACCAGTGGAGGTTCAATAATTCAAACCCCATTGGGTGCAATTTCAAGGGGGGGAGCTGCAATGACCGTCTCATCCAGGACCATTTTGACAATATTAAATTCTAATTATGTAATAGATAAAATTAATAAAAAATACCATATTGAAAGTAAATTTCATCTCAAAGATAATGCTACGGCAAGAGAGTTTATTAAAGAGAAATTGATAAGTGTTATAAATGATGATAACAGAGGAGTTATTCAAATTATTGTCAGATCCAGATATAATGATTTTAATTATAAAGTGGCTAATTATTGTGTGACTCTTATTTTTGATGCTAACGATTATTTGAAATTGACTACAAATAAAAAGTTTATCAGAGTGCTTAATTACGCTGAACCTGCCACTATACCTTATTTCCCCAGAAAAAAACTTAATGCATTAGCTGCAGGTATATTAGGGATTATGTTATATCTACTTTATGTTTATTTTAAGGATCAGCTGTCATTGGAAGATGAATGAAGGTAAAAATGCTGTTTATTGTATTTCTCAAATGATACTAAAATTATTTTAAAACCGTTAGAAAATTCGAATGGAGACTTTAACACAAAAAAACTCTCTAATAACAAAATCAAATATATTTATTCTTTTAGGTTATATTTTTATAGGCTTTTTTTCAGCATATTATTCGTTACATTTTTTTTTCATTGCAGCAGGATTTTTAATAGCGATTCTTTTTACTTATTTGATCCTGTTTAGAACAAGAACATTTTTTATATTGCTATTTGTTCTTTTGTTTGTTCAGCAAGCATTTATTTCCTATTATACTGTTTACAAAGGTGTAAAAGCATCTCAGGGTTCAATTGTAAGCCGTGCAGATGATTTAATCTGGATGATTTTGCTTGTGATTGTTTTTATTAAAATGATAAGAAACAAAGAATCAATAACAGTGGATAATTATGATTTTAGTGTTTTGCTTTTGGTCTTATTTTCAATATTTTCTATTTTGGTTAACAGGAGATCACTGTTTTGGGGAGGAGCCAGCATCCTAATAATGGTTAAAGGGTATATGATTTATTTTATTGTTGATAAACTGAAATTTAAGAGGAAACATATTAAATATTTTCTTGTAATATATTTCGTTTCATTATTGATAATTGCATTAATAGGTCTGTTACAAGCGGTAGGTTTAAACCCCCCAATGTTTAAACCGCAAACAAGATTCGGTGTCAAGATGATTAATTCAATTTTTAATGAACATACACAGTTTGGTTCCATAATGGCAATTGCAGTTGCGCTGTCTCTTGCATTATTATTAAAATATAAAAATAAGTGGTACTATTTCTTTATATTTTTATTCACTGTTTGTATTATTTTATCTACATTAAGGAGAAGCCTGCTTTCCGTTTTGGTAATTTTATTATTGGTGCCACTGCTTGATAAAGGTGTTTCAAAAAAAATATATTTACCAATAATTGTTGTTCTTGCTGTATTTATTTTAATTTTTCATAATCAGTTGTTGATTTTGATACATTACACTTTTTCGGACTATATTTATAATTTCTATAAAACACCGAGAGGACAATTTTATAATGGGGCATTTAATATATTAAAACATAAATTCTTTTATGGTGAAGGTCCCGGTACATTTGCCGGTAATATTTCAGCCTTAAAAATGAGTAAAATTTATTTTAAATATAATGTTTCTTATGATAGCATAAGATATTGTACCGATGCATATTATGCTCATATTCTGGGGGAAATAGGTATGGTCGGGTTTATCTTGTATTTTATTATGTTAGGTAATGTATACAAGAAAATTAATTATCTGGAAAGATATTTAAAAAAGGAAAATGATAGTCTAATATTAGCATTAACATTATTTATGAAATTTGTATTGATAATAGGAATAATGGAATCATCAGTCTCTTCATTTTTTGAGATTGTAATTAAAACAGCTCCACTCTTTGCAACCCTCGGAATAATTTCTTCATATTATAGGAATAAAATACACGATGAAAACAAATCTTTTCAGTAATTCATTATACTCTCCAAGAAATACATCATTTCATATTGTGTATATTGTTTGGGCTTATCCGAAAACACGGGCGAAAGAGTTGTCCAAGAGATTAAATGCAAAATTATATAATATGACAATATCTCAGAGAGTATTCGTGTTAATAAGATATGTAATTTTATTTTTTAAAACGTTAAAAATTCTTTTTGCTGACAGACCGAAATACATCATCGTTCAATTACCGCCTATTTTTGCGCTTTTTGGTATTTATTTATACTGTTTATTTAGTGGAGCAAGATATATTGTAGATGTTCATTCGGGAGAAATTCTGGATAATAAATGGAAACCTTATAGGATAATTAGAAAATATTTTTTTAAGCGTGCTTATTGGATATTATTTCATAATGACCATAACCATGCTATTGCCAAGAAATTGTATGGGAATATTAGAGGGATTACATTGAATGATCCGATTCCGTTACCATCGGGTGACTTAAAGATTAGAAATTGCGAAAAATGTAAGAATGTGGTGATAATTTCTACTTATGATATTAATGAGCCGTTTCTTGAATGTGTTAAAGCGGGGCAATTATTGTCAAAAGAAAATGACGGATGGGTATTAACATTTACAGGGGATAGCTCTGTTGTACCGCAGAAATATAAAAATTTAAATAACATTGAATTTACAGGTTTTGTAACTTATAATGAATACTGGGCTATTTTGAGAGGAGCTGATGTGATAGTGTCACTAAATAAGCGGAGAGGCGTTATTACATGTGGTTTGTGGGAAGGTGTATCGCTTAACAAGCCTGTGGTGACAAATGATTATCCTGTGATTAAATCTATTTTCGGTGACAGTTTAATTTATTCAAAAAATGATTATAAAGACATTTTAAGAGCTATTAAAGTGGCTTATCAAGAAAGAAAAAAATATAGAAGAAAAATAATGAGTAGAAAAAACATAATTGAGTTAGAATGGGGTGAGAAATTTCTAACCATAAAAAATTCATTGTAAAAGAAATCAAATTATGAATGTTAAGATAAGAAGCATATTTGACTCAATCAATAATTATTTCTCAATTGCAAGCAGTGTATTGATTGCAAGGGTATTGGGCGGATTAATAACCATTCTAATTGCGAGATCATTAAGCGGAGCAGAATTTGCTTCGTTTTCAGCCGGATTTTTTATGATGACAATTTTAGGGTATAGTACCACCGGATTAGATAAATCATTTGTATTCCAATATATACATCAAAGACGAAAAAACAATACGGAATTAATAGAAAGTTATTTATGGTCTAAATTGGTAATGGTCATTTTATTAGGTGTGCTGGCAATAATAGGCTCTTATGTTGCATTGAACTTTATAAAATTCAGCTTTTTGTTACTGATTTTGGGAGTATTGTTTTCTCTGTCTTTCTGGTATTTTACACTTGTATTAAGTCTATATCAAGCAAAACAGGATTTTAAAAAATATGGACTTGTTCAAATTTCTTTTTATACGCTTATATTTGTTTTTACCCTATTCTTTATCTTCATAAACAAAAAATCAAGCATAATTTTTTTATTGGCTTATTTGCTTGGTGTTTTTGGGATTATTCCCCTTATGGTTCCATTTTACAAACTTAGAATAAGATATAATAGAGATGAAATAACAAAACTCCTAAAGTATGCAAAATGGTTAATTGTAGCGGAAATATCCTGGTTGTTTTTTATACGTTTGGATTATTTTACGGTATCACATTATCTATCGAAGAATATTTTGGGAGAATATGCAATTGCTTTACGTTCTGTTAATATATTAAGTATATTTGTTAGTTCATTAAGTATATATATATTACCAAAAGTAGCCGAGATAAAACATAAACGAGAATTAAAAATATTCTGGAAAAAAAGTAATTTCTTGACTTTTTCTATGGTGTTGCTTGGATTATTGGTTTTTATATTTGCAAAGGAGATAGTCACTGTTTTATATGGGAAAAATCATATGATAGCAACAGATTATTTTAGAAAAATGATTATTGCGTATTCACCAATGTTCTTCGTTCCTCCTTTTAAGAATCTTATTTTAAAATTTAATAAGAACATCCACTACTTTTTATTTAATTTCATACTTATCATAACATATTTTATTTCATTTTTTATATTAAGAATGAGATTTTCATATCAAGCGCCGATTTATTCTAAAGGAATTGGTTTTATAATAGCCTTATCATATATAATGATCTTATATTATTTCAGAGATAAAGAAAAACTAATATAGTTGCTTAAATGTGATAATAATTTGCATATGTGCTTAAATTAAGAATAACAATTTCTAAAGTTTTGACTATTAGCGGAATATTTTTAACTATTGAATATATTCCTGTAGAGTCGGATGAGTTTTTCCTCTTGTGCTGACCATTGAAGTTCCTTTTCTATTCTGATTCTTCCGATTTTCCCCATTGACTCTCTTTTTTTCTTGTCTTTTAACAGAGTTATTATTGCATCACCGAATGCGCATGCATCATTATTTTCCACATATAAAGAAGCGTCTCCTGCTGAATATCGACCTTCTCCGGTGTTATATTGAACAATAGGTTTGCCGACAGCCATATATTCCATTATTTTTATAGCTGTTGTTACTTTTGTTTCTCTGGTGCATAGCCTTGAATCAACACAGACCTCAGTATCGGACAGTAAAAGATACAATTTATCCCTATTGTATTCCGCTCCATGGAATATAAAATAGTCCTTTAATCCTTTATTCCTTACCAAGTATTCGATATTTTCTCTGTCAGTACCATCACCTATAATTAACATTTTAAAATCATAATATTTTCTTTTTTTGACAATATACTCTATAGATGTAACAAGTTGTTCTAAATTGTCCTGTTTATCTATAATTCCCACATATCCAATTAAATGATTACTAACTTTAGATTTTTTCTTTTTTAATGCCTTATCAACAATTTCCAATCTTGGACCGTTTCTAATGACAGTTATTTTATTTTTATTAATATTTTGTCTGTCAATAATAATAGACTTAAATGATTCATTAACAGTTATTATATAATCAGAAAGGATGCAACTTATTTTTTCAAGCAACATCAATATCTTATAAATTATATCCTTGCTTCCGAATTTGCCGATATAAACATCAGGAGATAGATCATGAATATCATAAACTATTTTCAGTCCGAGCAGTTTAAAGGGATAAAAAATAATTGATAAGAAATCCGGGGGATTAGCAAGGTGCACAATTTGAAATGGAGATTTTAGGAAGACAAATAATGAGTAAATAGAAATAAAAAAAAATGATAATATATATTCAGAGATTAAACCCGTGGCACCGCTACCCTGTATCCAGTTGGGATACATGTATACCTTAATATTGTCTATAACTTTAAAAAATCTGTTCTCATTTTTAGGTTGAGGGCAAATAACAGATACATTATTGCAAATCTTACGAATACTTGTCGCCTCATTCCAAACACGCGTATCAAATGGTACGGAATTGTTTTCGACTACGAACAAAATATGAGCAGTTTTTATTTTATCAGTCATAATGCCTTTATTTATAATCGATAAACATATATTTGTCAACATACATAAAGGAGAAAACCTATGGTTAATTTGTCTTTCTATTTACAATTAAGTAGTAACAAGTTTTATATTTATTCGTATTTATATCGAAATCTATTTTATTATTTTTAATCCGGATTGTGGATATATACTTTTTATTTCCATTAGGATATAGAGCATACAGACATAAAGAGTTTGTTTTTTTATAGGGCAGTGATATTTCTGCATGTATACTTTTTATGAGAAGTGTTGCAGGAATTCTAAAAATTGATGTTTGCTCTTTATATCCGGGGTAATATGTAACATATTTATCAAAAACTCGACCTTTTATTAACTTATCATCCCCATAATGTAATGCGTTTTCACCTATAACCATGAGTAATTTCCCGGAAGAATTTATAGGAGTGTTATCAATCGGAATAATAGCGAGACATAATCTGTTGTTCTTGGATTTTACTTCAAACTCTTTAAAAGAAAATTTATCATTACTGCTGCCGGCAAAAGCAATAAAATATTTATCTACAACTGAAAATATACCTCTCTTGTAATTCCAATATAAAAATTTATTTTTGATTATATTATCTTTGGGAATATCAGTTCTTATATTTTTTAAATTAGATTTGTCCGAAAATTTTATAATAACTCTTTTCATAAAATAAATTAATCCCTTTTTCCCTGTTAGAGGATTGAAACGATATTGAAACATACCATCAATTTTATCATTGGTATCATTAACATTAATGATCATTGAATCTGTATAAATTGGAATATAACCGCGTCTAAAAGCATAAGATATAACGGGGAAGAAAAGGGCCTGTAAAGAGTAGGGCGCTTCCAGAGATGTCAAATAATATTTTTGCCTTTTATGGGGGTTTCTCAGATATCTTTTATGAGAAAACATTGTAAAAAATAAACTCCCATCATAATTGTAAAATGAGGCTAAAGAGGGAATCAAAATTACGCTTTCCAATCTATAAATTGAAGGATAACCTATATTCCATTCATCAACGAGAACAGGCTTAGAATAATTCACGGTCAAAATCCTTCGGGGAAAATCAGACGGACTATTGTCTTTAAATATTAGTGGAGAGTGTGATTTTATTATTTTACTTGAGTATCCTCCGGCATATTTACCATAAGTATGAACGCCTATGAAATCCACTATTTTGCTTAAAGTTTTTTGAGTGTAGTATGAATATGGATTATTGGTAAATGTTATTGGAACTTTTAATCCTGAACGCCGGAGGAAATTTTTCATTTCTACAAAGTAACTGGAATCCTCCTTAGCAGCGAACTGCAGTACATATCGGTAATTATCGCTGTTCTTATCGCTACAAAACGTAATATTATTAAAACCGTATTTTGATTTGTGTTTATCCCAATATATTTTTAACAATTTTTTACCATTACTCATTGTTAAAATTTTATCTGTGGAATTTTCATTAGTAAGTATTACACAAGCAAGAGCAGAATCATTTTTATATTTTATTCCATTATAAATATTTCTGTGATTCAGTAAAGAATCCCAAAATATCTTTATGTTTTTCCTGTATAACATGTCCATCAAAGTGGCTCCCTTCATTTCATGAAAGGAAAAACCGTCATAACCTTTATAATTCAAATACAACATATTCATTGAGTAAATAATATAATAGATTTTATGCTTTGATAATGAATAAGTTAGATAGTCGAATTTTTCAATATGTGACGAATCAAATGCATTTTTATTTCTGTCCCATAACCCCGGATAGTGTATTCTGACACAATTAATCCCTAAACTTTTTAAATAAGCGACTGATCTGTCAATTACTTTATGCGAAGCATTAGGATAACCCCACCCAACTGTTGAGCCAAAGAATCTGATCCTTTTTCCATTATTTCTTGTTACAAAATGTCCGTTTTTAATGGTAATCCAATTAATTTCATTGCTACATTTAACCACGTTTAATTTATCAGGTATATTTAATTTGTACCATTTTGTATCTTTAGCTGATAGCAAGTGTGAAGCAAAAATCAAAAGAATGAAGAAAAAAATGAATTTTTTAAATAAAAATGGAATTTTCATATTTCTATTATAATCGATCTGGTTCTTCTGTCAATACAAATTATTTTTTATCAAGTAGATAGGTGTAGACATATTAACCACCTATGCGACTTCGTCGGCAAGTAGAAAACGAGAAGTCATAAGTTAGAAACAAATGATAAGCAAGTACGGCTTTTTCAATACCCCATCCTGACATTTGTAAGTTCACTCCCGTTCTTCCCGATGGAATTTAATGGTGTAATGTTGAGCTTGATTCAGCAGCAAAGCGAGATTCCAGCTTAGGTCCGGAATAACCGATCATAAACAATTTTGTTTATAGGGGTTTCATTCTATTTATCTGTCTATTAAAATGTACGGAACTGGTGAATATGTCTGTACCTATCTACTTTCAGATTCTACAAAAGAATTGACACAATATAAAAAAAATGTTAACTTAGCTATAAACTAAAATGTAAGAATTATGGTTGATGAATTTACAAGAAATAGGGCAGGGTATTTAAGCTAATTGCTGAATGTGACTAAAATTGAGGAGGTATATGTCGTGAATATAACAGTGATAGGGAGCGGCTATGTAGGATTGACTTTGGGTATAGGCCTTTCAGATTTCGGATGGAATGTTACATGTGTTGATATAGATGAAGAGAGAATAAAAAAACTAAACAACGGTATTATCCCTATTTTTGAAGAAGGATTAAATGAAATTGTTAAGAGAAACCTGTCTGAAAGGAGGTTACATTTCAGTACGAATTTAAAGGAAGCGGTAAGGGGAAGCAGTGTAATTTTTATAGCGGTAGGGACACCCTCCAGAGATGATGGATTTACTGATCTTACACAAGTTTGGAAAGTAACTGACGATTTAGGGAAACTAATTGACGAATATAAAGTTATAGTGGTTAAGAGCACAGTACCTATAGGTACAACGGGCAAGATATATAATCGGATTCGAGAATTGACAAATACTGATTTTGACATTGTTTTTAATCCTGAATTTTTACGAGAAGGGAATGCAATTCATGATTTTTTCCACCCGGACCGCGTGGTTATAGGCACGGAGAGTGAAAAGTCTCTGGATGTAATGAAAGAAATATACAGACCTATATATTTATTACAAACGCCTTTTGTTTTTACAAACATAGAAACTGCAGAGATGATAAAATATGCAGCCAATTCCTTTTTAGCAATGAAGATTACGTTTATAAATGAAATCGCAAATTTATGTGAAAAGGTGGGAGCAGACGTTCATGATGTTGCTAGAGCTTTGGGAATGGATGGAAGGATAGGACCAAAATTTCTTCATGCTGGGCCTGGTTACGGTGGATCATGTTTTCCAAAAGATACTAACGCTTTTTCATACAGTGCACGTGAATTCGGCTCTCCATTATCCCTTGTTGAAGCGACAATAAAAGCGAATGATAAACAAAAACTATTTATGGTTGATAAAATTCGTAGAATGGCAGGAGGTAGTCTAAAAGGAAAAAACATAGGGATACTTGGTTTGGCTTTTAAACAAAACACGGATGATATGAGAGATTCCCCTGCTATTACCATAATTAATAAGCTCCTTAATGAGGGGGCTGTTGTCAAAGCATACGATCCGGAAGCGATGAAAAATGCTCGTAAAATATTTGGAGAAAGAATAATTTTATGTAAAAACGAATATGACGCAGCAAAGGATGCAGATTTACTTGTAATATTAACAGAATGGAATCAATTTAGAGCATTAGATTTGGATAAATTAAGATTATTGATGAAAACCCATGCAATAGCTGATTTAAGAAATGTATTAGAGCCCATGGTAGTGAAAGAGAAAGGTTTCACTTACGAAGGAGTGGGGAGAAAAATATAGGAACGCTCTTGGATAATTACATCTTATAGTAAATGGTATAGATATATTTGTCAGTTTAGTACATTGGAATTTATGGCGATATAACACGAGAACACCGCAAATGTGGTTCTTTACAAACGGTCATTCCGGACTTGATCCGGAATCTCAATGAGATGCTGAACCAAGTTCAGCACGACATTTATAAATTCCCCTCTACAAGAGGGGTGGACTGACGAATGTCAGGACGGGGTGTTCTGAAATAAGTAAGAAGTGGGAACTAAGAACTGAGAAATAAGAAGTTAGAACTAAGAAGTAACAATTTAAATAAATACTTGATTATCTCTCATTTTCTCTATTTCCTGCTTCTCAATTCTCAGTTCTAACTTGCGAAGAAGTCGTATTGGTGGTTAATATGTTTACACCTATCTACTTATTCACATAAACAATCTCTTGACATTATACTTTTATTATCATAAAATTATTTATCAAAAAAGGAGTGTTTATGATACCATTGAAGTTAAAATGCCCTAAATGTAGCGCATCATTGATGGATGATAAAAAATTAATAGATAACAAACCTTCATTACATTTGCTGATTGAGGTACAGGGGAAAAGGGGAAATATATGGTTAAGTTCGATATACGGGAGTTATGACTACGAAACGGATATTGAGATTCCGGAAAATTCCATTGTGCGTTTCTTTTGCCCCGTTTGCGGTGAAGAATTGAAATCGGATGCCAAATGCGATGTATGTAACGCTCCCATGATACCCATAAATCTTGAAGAGGGCGGACGCGTGAGATTCTGTTCAAGAAAGGGATGTACGAATCACTTTATAGAGTTTAAAAATCCCGAATTGGCATTGAAGCTCCTTTACGACAATTATTCATACGACAACAAAAACATCAATGAAGAAAGTTTTAAAAAAATAGAAGAGGTCCTGAAAAAACAATCAAAAAAACATGATACCGAGAAAGAAATTATAAGAAAGGGGACTTTTCTATATACGTATTGCCCCCATTGTAAACACACCCTTATAAAAGATAATATGGTTGAACTTAAAATAATAAATAAGGACGGGGAAAAAGGGATACTGAGATTAAGCCCTTATTTAAACGTTTACTCACACGAATCGACCATAAGACTTCCTGAGGGAGAACCCGTTAAGGACATAATATGTCCCTATTGCGGAGAATCGTTGATTACGGAAGAGAAATGTCCCGTTTGCGGTTCTAAGGTGGCGGACATATTGGTGACATCCAGCACTAAACTTGTGGATTTCAAATTTTGCTCAAAAGCCGGATGCAAATGGCACGGTATAAGCGAAGAGGACGAAAAGTCCATAATTCTCGATGATAGTGATGAATGGTAGGTGAGTATGTATGTAATTCTTGATAAAAAAGATTATGCAAGAGGTACAATTGTTAACATCAGAATAGAAGCCCCGGAAATTGCAAAGAAATGCTCTCCGGGGCAATTTGTTGTGATACGTGTAAATGAAACGGGCGAGAGAATCCCCCTTACAATTGCCGATAATGATCCTTTGGCAGGTACGGTGACATTGGTTTTCCAGATTGTCGGGAAAACAACCGCACTGCTCGCATCAAGGAATGTGGGGGATTTTATCATGGATGTTGTGGGCCCTCTGGGTAAACCGGTTGAAATGAAAAAATACAACAAAAAAATACTGACTGTGGGGGGCGGTACAGGTGTAGCAGTACTGCATCATATCGCGAAGGGATACTATGAAGCGGGGAATGAAATCATAAGTATCATTGGTTCGAGAACAAAATCCTATTTGATAATGGAAGAGGAAATGAAAAGGATATCAACGGAGATGCATATTACCACGGACGACGGAACATACGGTTTTCACGGGTTTGTTACACAGGTTATGGATATGATTCTCTCTGAGAGAGGAGATGATATAGAGTTTGTTGTTGCAATAGGGCCTGTGGTTATGATGAAAGCCTGTTGCGATATTACAAAAAGGCACAACAAAAAGACCATCGTAAGTCTCAACCCGATTATGGTAGACGGAACGGGAATGTGCGGAGCATGCAGGGTTCAGGTGGGGGGTGAAACCAAATTCGCTTGTGTCCACGGACCTCAGTTCGATGGTCATCTCGTTGATTTTGATCTGCTTATCAAGAGGCAACGGACCTACATAGAGGATGAGAGAATTTCACTTTTCCGTTCAATAAAATAGGAGTGAATATGGATTTATTTAATAAAGTAGAGCCTAAATATATAAAATACGGATCGTACCTTCACATCTATTGTCCCCACTGTCATAAATCATTGAATGTAGAGAAAAAGGATCAAAAGTACATTCTTGTGAAAGCTAAATTTAAAGGACAGGAAGGTTTTATTAAGTTAAGCCCTTATCTGAATATATTTGAAACGGAAACGGACCTGCCTTTGAAAGAGGGAGATATTGTAGATGATATGATGTGTCCTCATTGCGGGGAAAGTTTACTTGTTGATGACCACCCTTGTGAAGAATGCGGTGCTCCAAAAGTAGCCGAGTTCATTGTCTCCGCATTTTCCAAGTTAATTCCGTTTTATATTTGCACAAGATACGGATGTAAGTGGCACGGTTTGACAAAGAGAGACGAACAGTTAATTAAGATAAAAATTCCGAGGCAGGATATGCCGGAACAGGATCCAAAACTCAGAAAATTTAATTTTCTTGAAGTACCATACGGTTATACCGCTGAATTAGCCGGTATTGAGGCAGACAGATGTTTGCAGTGCAAAGTGCCGCAATGTGTTCAGGGGTGTCCGGTGGGCATTGATATCCCTTCTTTTATAAAATTGATCAGTGAGGGCAAATATGTTGATGCTTCGCGTAAAATTAAAGAGAGCAATTCTTTGCCGGCCATAACGGGCAGAGTTTGTCCTCAGGAAGATCAATGTGAGGCAAGATGCGTTGTTGGCACAATGGATAAACCGGTTGCAATAGGTAGGCTGGAGAGGTTTGTTGCCGATTATGAGAGAAATATAAATGCAGTGGAAGTGCCTGAAAAGAAAGCGCCTTCCGGAAAGAAAGTGGCTGTTATAGGTTCCGGTCCCGCCGGACTTACGGCAGCTGCGGATCTCGTTAAAATGGGACATTCCGTTACGATTTACGAATCGTTACATGAAGCGGGGGGAGTTCTGACATACGGAATTCCGGAGTTCAGATTACCAAAGGACATTGTTAAAAGTGAAGTTAACTACCTTAAGAATCTCGGTGTCAAGATAGAAATGGATGCGGTTGTAGGTAAACTCTATACCATTGATGAATTGTTGGAAGAGAAAGGATACGATGCGGTGTTTGTAGGTGTAGGTGCCGGACTGCCAAGGTTTATGGGAATAGAAGGAGAGAATCTGGGCAATGTTTACAGTGCTAATGAATATCTTACGAGAATTAACCTTATGAAAGCATATAAATTCCCCACCTATGACACACCTGCCCCGAGAGGCAAGAGAGTGGCGGTTATAGGAGGGGGCAATGTTGCAATGGATTGTGCGAGGACATCGCTTAGAATGGGAGCGGATGAGGTTACTATTTTGTACAGAAGGAGTGAAAAAGAACTACCGGCAAGGCTGGAAGAGGTGCACCATGCAATGCAGGAAGGGGTTAATTTTAAGTTCTTAACAGCTCCTGTAAAATACACAGGCGATAAAAACGGAATGGTAACGGGGGCTGAGTGTATAAAGATGGAACTGGGCGAACCGGATAAATCCGGCAGGAGGAGACCTATTCCCATAGAAGGTTCCAATTTTATGATGGATTTTGATATGGTAATCGTTGCAATAGGAGCGGGACCCAACCCGATTCTGTTTGATACGACACCTGATCTTGAATTGAATAAACGAGGTTATATCGTTGCAGATCCGGAAACGGGGAAAACAAAGAAGGATAAAGTCTGGGCAGGCGGTGATATTGTAACGGGTGCAGCAACTGTAATTTCGGCTATGGGAGCGGGAAAGAGAGCAGCTAAATCCATTGACGAATATTTGAACAGTGTTAAGAAAACTAAAAAGAAACATTAGTTGAAAATTTTATTTAAATAAAGGGGGGAAATGTACATGTCCGTTTCAGTTAGGTAGAATAAACTTGAGACGGAAGTAAAATCTGTACTTATGGGGAAAACAGTTGATACAAGGGCGGGACACAGAAAGCGTCTCAGAGAAAAGTTGATTAAAGCCGGAATAGATGCTCTTAGCGACTATGAGGTGATCGAGATTTTATTAACCCTGGGAACGCCAAGAAAAGATTGCAAAGTGCTTGCAAAAGAACTTATGAAAAAATTCGGCAGCATACACGAAATCATATATGCCGATGATAACGAACTTCTCAATTTTAAGGGGATAGGTCCAAATAATATTTTCGGTATCAAATTGGCAAGGGAAATAATAAAATCGTTTCACAAATCAAAGTTGATGAAGAGAAAAAGAATCAAAAGCGCAGGAGATATTGTGGATTACATGACAAGCAGTATGGGATATATGAAGAGGGAGATGTTTAAAACGGTATTTTTAAATGTAAAGAATGAAATTTTGAAAGTAGATGATCTGTTTATCGGGACGGTAAACGAGAGCCCTGTTTACCCGAGAGAAATTATGCGAAAGGTTTTCATATATAATGCAACTTCGATTATAATAGTGCACAATCATCCATCTGGGGATGTATCTCCCAGTAAAGGCGATATACTTGTAACGGAGAAGATAAAAAATATATGCAATACAATGGATATATCACTTTTGGACCATATTATAATAGGCAAGGATAGTTACTATAGCTTTGCAGAAGAAGGTCTGATTTAGGTTTTAGAGGTATGGACATATTTACCATTTTCGTACATTGAAATTGTTAGAAATATTAAATGAGAACACAGTAAGCATGATTGCTTACAATATGTCATTCTGAACTTGTTTCAGAATCTCATCAAAACCTTGAACTTGCTTAAAGATTACATTATTAAATTCCCCTCGGCAAGAGGGGTACTGTGAAGCAGGGGGATGTTCTAAAATAAGTAAGAAGTGAGAACTAAGAAGTAAAAATGGTGAGTAAGAAGTAATTGAGCAACATTATTCAATACCCCTCAGTCCGGTAAAACCGGACAGCTCCCCTTAAATTGGAGCAGCTATGTTTGGAAATATGCAAGAACTAAGAAGTTAAATATATAATTGATTTTATAATATTCCCTTTATTTCCAACTTCTCACTTCTCAGTTCTTACTTGGGACGAAGTCCCGTTACTTCTTACTTATTAGGTAAGTGGTATAGACATATTTACCACTTTTGTAATAAAAATTCAAGCCGAGATATCTGTATAACCAGGTCATGGGAGAACC
>WFRF01000106.1 GCA_015486655.1 Caldifarciminota bacterium
ATATTATAATTAAAAAATCAGCTCATTTCAAGTAAATATGACATTCCCAGAAAATCACAGTACGTCTAACTTCTTAGTTCTTACTTGTCGGCAAAGTCGTCTTATTGCAACGAAGTCGCTTAATATGTTCATACCTCTATTCCTCTATTTTTCAAATTCTATTGATTTTTCACGATTATTTTGTTATTATTATTTATAACAGGAGGTTATAATGAAAAAATTACTTGTTGTATTATTTGTACTGGCAATTCTCTCAACAGGGTGTGTAAAGGAACCAGTAGCCCTATATTTTGAACAACCCATAATATCAAGTTCCCTTGCAGATACCTCTCTTGCCGTTTTTGCAGTCCCTGATGTCGACAGTAACGGATGGCATCACTGGGATAGTGGTGCCGATACCCTTTCCATGTCTCTTTATATTCACGAAACGGCAGGACAAAATGCTTTGGTCAGCGGGATAAGTTATAGAGTTTATGATATTGACGGCAATCAAATCAGCAGTAAGAGTGAATCGTATATTCCGTTTATCAATATGAATGCACATGGGCAGGACACCCTTACAATGAGTGTAATCATTGATGAAGGAGATGCTGATGATCTCGATAATGCCGATGGTATAAACGACAATGTCGGAGAGGGATATGTATCATTTCAGGTAAATTTTTACGACGAAAAAGGAACCCCTTATTCATCTGTCCCCGTGTTTAGAAACATAAAGGTAATAAAACCATAATAAAAAGGGCTCTTACGAGCCCTTTTTCATTTAATCGGAAATTACTCTTCCTCTTTTAATAGCTTTAAACCCAACTCTTTCAATCGTGTCTCTTCGACTTTGGAAGGGGAATCCTCCATAATACCCGAAGCTTGCAGAGATTTGGGAAAGGCTATTACATCTCTTATATTATCCTTATTTAACATTATCATTATGAGTCTGTCGAGCCCCGGTGCTATACCACCGTGAGGGGGAGCGCCGTATTTAAAACCTTCTATTAGAAAACCGAATCTCTTTTCCGCTTCCTCATTGCTTAGCCCGATTACATTCATAATGCGTTCCTGAATCTCCTTCTTGAAGGCTCTTATGCTTCCCGAAGAAATTTCTACGCCGTTGCAAACGAGATCGTATAACTTGCCGTGTACATTCCCGGGATCTGTTTCTATAAATTTAATATCTTCATCTTTTGGCATTGTAAAGATATGGTGACAAGGTTCCCACTTATTCGCCTCTTCGTTCCATTCAAACAGGGGAAATTTCGTTACCCAAAGAAATTTGAATTCTCTCTTGTTTTTATCTACATAAAAATCATTCCCCGTTTTTCTCCTGCAGGCCCCCAAGGCCTCGAGTGTTCTTTTCCATTTGCCCGATGCAATAAATACGGTGTTGCCCTCCTCTATTTCCAATTGATTTACAATCTTATTCTTCGACTCTTCGGGCAGATATTTGGCAATGCTACCTTTTATTTGTCCTTCGGATAACTTCAAATTAAATAACCCCGGCAAACCGTATTTTTTTGCAACCTCGTTGTACTCATCAATCTGTTTCCTGCTTAAGGATTGTTTCGTATTATAGGCAAAGGTATAATCAGAATTGTCAAATACACCGAAACCGCTGTCCTTTACAGTGTCAGTTATATTTTTAATTTCACATTCATATCTCAGATCGGGTTTATCGGAACCGTACTTTTCCATTGCTTCTTTGTAAGTCAGCCGTAAAAACGGAGTAGCCAATTCAAAGGCAATGACATCATGAAATACTTTTTTCATCAAACCTTCCGTCACCTTGTAGACATCTTCCTCATCCACAAAACTCATCTCTATGTCAATCTGCGTAAATTCGGGCTGTCTGTCACTTCTCATATCCTCGTCCCTGAAACATCTTGCGAATTGGTAGTATCTGTCAAATCCAGCCACCATTAAAAGCTGCTTATAAAGTTGGGGCGATTGTGCCATGCTGTAAAACTTACCCCTGTGGTTTCTGCTGGGAACAAGGTAGTCTCTTGCTCCTTCAGGAGTATTTCTCGTTAAAACGGGGGTCTCAATTTCGAGGAATCCGTTGTCCGACAAATAACCTCTCATGCTTTGAATTGTTTTGTGTCTTGCGATGATTATCTCCTTTAAGGTATCTCTTCGCAAATCAAGGTATCTGTACTTTAACCTCAACTCTTCCTGGACATTAATATTGTCTTTTATTTCAAAAGGGGTAACATCACTTTCGTTTAAAATAACGATTTTGTCGGCAACCACTTCAATTTCACCGGTATGAATCTCCTTGTTTATCATATCATCAGGTCTTTTTCTTACGGTGCCGAACACCTGAAGAACAAATTCCGCCCTCACATTTTTAACGCTTTCCTTTAAATCTTTTCTCCCCTCTTCGATTATTATTTGAGTAATCCCGTACCTGTCCCTCAAATCTATAAAAACGATTTCTCCGTGATCTCTCTTTTTCTTCACCCAACCTGATAAAATAACACTCTGACCAGCATTAGCCTTGCTCAATTCTCCACATGTATGTGTTCTCAATTTAGTGCTGTACATAACTACTCCAATATCTTTTTAAAGTTTTCCAATTCTTTAATATCAATCTCTTTTTGAGAATGTTTTTTCATATTTTTGTAAGTAAGAACGCCTTTATCAATCTCGTCAGGTCCGATAATTAAAACATTATCTACATTAAGCTTACCGGCTCTTCGCATTTGCGATTTCATACTGCTCATAGATAAATCGGTTTCAACTGAAAATCCCTGCTCTCTCAAAGACTCCGCAATTTTAATGACATAGTCTCGAACATCGTTGCTCACCGCAACAATAAAAATATCCGGTTTTTCTTCATCCATTGCATCAAACAGCCCCTCTTCCTCCATTAAAAGTATGAGTCTGTCCATACCCCCTGCAAAACCTACGGCCGGTATGTCCTCACTATGAAACATCCCTATCAAATAATCGTATCTTCCCCCTGCGGCTACGGCATTTTGACTCCCGAGACGATCAGTGGTGACCTCAAAAACCGTCCTCGTATAGTAATCCAGTCCCCTCACCAATCGATTGTTAACGGAGTATGGAATTTTCCTAACATCAAGATAATGAAGAACCTCATTAAAATGTTCTTTACAGTCATCACACAAATATTCTGTTGTCGACGGAGCTTTTTCGGTGATCTTCTTACATCCGGGGTTCTTGCAATCTAAAATTCTCAATGTATTTGTATCAAATCTTCTTTTACAGTTATCGCAAAGCATTTCATAATGCGGTTTGAGATAATCTTTCAACGCCCTTATATAATTTTTTCTGCACGTTCTGCACCCTATGCTGTTAATTTCCACTTTTATCGATTTCAAACCAAGTTCTTTATAAAGATTATAGGCAAAAGAAATAACTTCCGCATCTGCTAAAGGCTCCTTTGAGCCGATATTTTCTATGCCAAATTGCCTGAATTCTCTGTAACGCCCTTTTTGCGGTCTTTCCTGACGATACATGCTTCCCATATAAAACAGCTTTTTCAGAGATTTATCCGCATACATTTTGTTCTCAATATAAGCTCTAACCACACCGGCCGTGCCTTCGGGTCTTAAAGTTATGCTTCTGCCTCCCTTATCCGTAAATGTGTACATTTCTTTATTGACTATATCCGTTTCGCCGCCTATTCCGCGCAGATACAATTGTGTACGTTCGAATGTGGGAATTCTTATTTCACCGTAATTGTATTTTCTGGCATATTCAATTATTTTCTGCTCCACGTATCTCCACTTTTTTGTTTCGATGCCGAAAATATCTCTCGTTCCTTTAATTGCTCTTATCATAATTTTTTACTCTCACTCCGATTTCATAAATTTGACTAAAAACAGCTCCTCCCAAAAAATCAGCAATGAAATCATAAACGGATGCGGTTCTTCCCGGCACTATCATTTGATGAATTTCATCCAAGGTTGCAAATATTGTTGTGGCTGCGATTACAAGCATAATGTTTCTAACCCTGTTGTTGTCCTCTCTGTACAGCCCGTTTTTGAATAGTAAACCGAATATAAAATATTCGGAAAAATGAGCTATTTTATCCATGGATAATATTTTTACAAATGTAACCTTCAAATGCGGTATGGAAGAAACGATAAAAATTAAAACTAACCATGTGTAAGCGGGAATTAAATTTTTACTTTTTAACAGCTTCAGGTTTGAATATAAATTTATCTTCAAAGATTTTTTCTCCCTTTTTTTCGATAATATCCGATACGGTCTCCTCATCGGACAACAGCTTTTTATAAAATGTGACCATATTCAGAGGCTCTCTGCAATCTTTGCCTATAAGCAAAAGCAGAAAAAGATGTTTTTCGTTATCATCGTAATAATTGTATTTTACCCCGTGCTGCGAAATACCGAGTATTACTTCGCTCTCTTCAATTTTATCGGAAACATACCTGAACATGACAAATTCATCCCAAAAGGATTTATTGAATCTCTTCTCAAATCCGATAATTTCATTCAAAATATTACCTTTGTACTCTTTTCTGACACTTGAAGCATCCACAAGATCCTTTATTATTTTCAGTTTATTTTTTGATTTTATATTAACGGATTTATACTTCATATTATATATTTTCTCAAATCATCGCTTTCAACTAATTTACCGACTTTCCCTTCAACGTAGTCACTGTCGATTTTCACCTTTTTTCTCTTTGCTCCAGGGACTTCGAACATAATCTCATCGAGGATATAGGAAAGTACCGTTTGCAGTCGTCGTGCCCCTATGTTTTCGGTTGTGCTATTCAACTTCGACGCATAATAAGCAATTTTCTCTATTCCGCTTTCCTCAAAATCCATATCTATTCCGTCTACATTCAGCATTGCCGTATATTGTTTTATCAATGCGTTTTTCGGTTTTGTCAAAATTTGAACAAAATCTTCCGTATCAAGGCTTTTCAATTCCACACGAATGGGAAATCTACCCTGCAATTCGGGAATCAAGTCAGTGGGTTTTACCCCCTGAAAAGCTCCGGCAGCAATAAACAATATATGATGAGTTTTTATGATGCCGTACTTCGTCATCACATTTGTTCCTTCAACAATAGGTAATAAATCTCTTTGGACTCCGCCTCTCGACACGTCGGGTCCGTGTTGAGAGCCGCTGCCGACAATTTTATCTATTTCATCTATGAAAACGATTCCGCTTTCCTCTACCCGATCTTTTGCATCATTTATTATTTTATCCATATTTACGACTTTTTGTTCTTCTTCCGCCTTTATGATCTTGCGTGCCTCTTTAACCTTCATCTTTGATTTTTTCTTATCGGCGGGATTCATAATATTGTTGAATAAATCCTGTAGTGCAAAATCCATCTCTTCGACTCCGGCGCTTGTAAACATTTTCATTGTGGGACGTACGTTCTTTTTATGTTCAATCTCAATATCTTTATCGTCCAATAATCCGCTTCTCAACTGCTCCCTGAAAAACTCCCTTGTTTTATCGTAATTCTCCTCATCCAATCCTTTTGGTTTGGGATAAAGGGCATCCAGCAATCTCTCCTCCACGTATTTTTCAATAATTTCTTTGTTGCTTTCCGCATATTCGTCTTTTAACATATTTATCCCGATTTCCATAAGATCTCTTATCATGGATTCCACATCTTTTCCGACATATCCCACTTCGGTAAAACGCGATGCTTCAACTTTAACAAAAGGAGCTTTTGACAATCTTGCAAGTCTCCTTGCAATCTCGGTTTTACCAACGCCTGTTGGTCCTATCAGGATTATATTGTTTGGTATTATTTCTTCTCTCAAAGGTGATTCCACCTGCATTCGTCTCCATCTGTTTCTAAGGGCAATGGCAACCGCCCTTTTTGCATCATTTTGCCCTATTATATATTTATCCAGTTCTTTTACTATCTCTTTAGGTGTTAACATCAGTACTCCAATACCTCTAATTTTATATTATCGTTTGTGTAAATACATATTGATGAAGCGATTTTCAATGATTCAACAGCAATCTCATCCGCTTTCATATCCGTAAATTTCATTAAAGCCTGAGCAGCCGCTTGAGCATAAGGACCGCCTGAACCAATAGCTATTATATCTCCTTCGGGTTCGATAACATCACCATTCCCGGAAATAAGAAGTGTCTCATTTTTATCAGCTACAAGCAACAAAGCCTGCAACTGCCTTAATGCTTTGTCCATTCTCCATTCCTTTGAGAGTTCAACTGCCGCTCTTCTCAAGTTCCCTCCGTGTTCCGTCAACTTCTTTTCAAGTCTTTCAAAAAGAGTCAATGCATCAGCGGTTCCTCCCGCAAAACCGGAAAGAATCTTCCCCCCGTACATTCTCCTGACTTTTATTGCATTACCCTTTAGAATAGTATGTTCCTGCGTAACCTGGCCGTCTCCGGCGAATGCTACTTTGTTTCCTTTCCTGACTGCCAATACGGTAGTTGAAATTATTTTATCTCGGTGGTTCATAATTAGGCGGCTCCTTTGTCATTACAATATCATGAGGATGGCTCTCTCTCAAACCGGCGGAAGTAATTCTGACAAATTTAGCATTTTTTTGTAGTGTTTTTATGTTTTTACTCCCTATGTAACCCATACCCGATCTTATTCCGCCTGCCAACTGATATACAACCTCCTTGACCGTTCCGCTGTAAGGGACTTTTCCCACTACACCCTCAGGAACGAACTTACTCACATCCTGTTGAAAATATCTGTCACTGCTTCCCGCTTTCATGGCATCTATGGATCCCATACCTCTGTAAACTTTAAATTTACGTCCTTCGTGAATCTCCGTGTTTCCCGGGCTTTCATCCGTTCCGGCAAGTAAACTTCCTATCATTACGCTGTTTGCACCGGCGGCAAGAGCCTTCACGATATCACCCGAGTATTTTATTCCTCCGTCCGCTATTATCGGAATATTGTATTTCTTGGCTTCTCTTGAACATTCATAAACAGCCGAAAACTGGGCTACACCTACCCCTGCGACAACCCTTGTGGTACATATGGAACCGGGTCCTATACCGACTTTAACGGCATCGACATCTAATTTTACCAGATCCCTTACCGCCTCCGGTGTTGCTACATTACCTACGATTATATCAATGTCCGTAAATTTTTTCCTCAATTTCTTGATTGTTTTAATAACGCCTTTTGAGTGCCCGTGTGCCGTATCCACCACAAAACAGTCAACCCCCATTTTAGCAATTGTCTCGGCTCTTTCAACGGCATCATCGGTAACACCAAGCGCAGCCCCCACAAGTAATCGCCCTAAATTATCCTTTGCCGCATTGGGGTACATCTCTTTTTTAATTATGTCTTTTATTGTTATTAAGCCCCTCAATCTGTCATTTTCATCCACAATGGGCAGTTTTTCTATCTTATACTTCTGTAGTATCTTTTTTGCCCCCTCAAGACTTGTATTTTCTTTAACAACAATTAATGATTCCCTCGGTGTCATGTGTTTCTTAATGGGATCATTTATATTTTCAATGAAGATGATGTCTCTTTTTGTAATTATACCTTTAATCCTCATCTTATCGTCAGTTATCGGGATACCCGATATATCGTATTTCTGCATCAACGCAATTGCGTCAGAAAGTTTGTTTTCCGGTCTTAATGTTACAGGTTTTGTAATCATACCGCTTTCCGAACGCTTAACCCTGTCAATCTCAGCGGCTTGTCTTTCAATGGGCATATTTTTATGGATTATCCCTATGCCCCCTTCTCTTGCCATGGCAATAGCCATGTTTGACTCGGTTACCGTATCCATGGCAGCTGAAAGAATCGGTATATTTAATTTTATATTTCTTGTAAAATACGTTTCTATGGATACATCTTTTGGTAGTATATCAGATTTGTGAGGGACCAGCAAAACATCATCAAACGAAAGTGATAAAGGCATTATCTTGTCCATATTCGACTATCACCTTACAAAAATCGAAACGGGAATTATAACAAGGTATCCCAAGATCAACAATACGGGTGCAAGAACTATGGATCCCTTTGCTAGCAATATATAACCGAGTAACAGTGTCAGTAATCCCCCCAAAAATGTCAGGTAATTTTTCTTTTTAAATTTAATTGTATATTTTGAAACGCTTGCTTTCGGTTTCTGTTTCATCTGCGTTTTTTTCTTGTTGTTCATCTTTTCCATTACAACTCCTTTTTAATCTTTAACCTGCTATTATTCAATATCATGTATAACTCAACCTCAGGAGCTTCGGAACTACTGTTGATTGTCACATATCCGGTAGTCCCCCAAAATCCTTTAAGATTCTTCAATATCTGCTCTATATTTCCTTTTTGCCGGAAAATCCTATTTATCAACAATCCAGTGTCATAACCGTAATAGGAGGCAAATGACGGCGAATAATGAAATTTCCTTCTGAATTCAATTGCCATATTTCTTTTAAGTGTTTTTTCCTCGCCCCAGTCAGCCTTTGCGTAAATCACGCTGTCAACATACGTCCCGCCCAACCGAATCACTTTATCTTCATTCCATTCTCCCAAACCCACTATTTTTGCATTTATTTCATAATATTTCAATTGTGTTGCAGCCATAATAAGATTGTCCGGATTGCCGCTTACAAATATTACATCATAACCGATACTGTCATATGCAACTTTTAAGCTCTCCATTTGAGTAGAATAATCATTTTCATCCGGAGAAAAGAATTCCTTTCTTATTATCTTACCTCCATTGGATTCATAGATATCCTCAAAGGTTTTTTCCTCCTGCCTTCCGTCCGCATTATTCATATACAGCAAAGCTGCTCTTAAAAGCCCTTTCTTTTTAAGATATTTAACAAGTATGCTCGATTCTTCTTTGCTGGCTTTTCTGAATTGGTATATATTATTGCCGATTTTCGGGATTCTCGGGTCGGAGCTCATAGGCAATATTATAGGAATATTTCTGTCGTTGCAGTAAACCGCCCCTACAATACTGTTATATGTAAAAAGGGGACCTATAACCAGTTTTTGTGAATTGTTATTCACTACAGGATTTAGGTTTGAAACCATATCTATTGGGTCCCCCCGGCTGTCCACTATTTTAACATCGAGCGCCGCATAATCCGTAGCAAGTTTAAAACCCGATAAAAAATCCTGTCCGATGGTTGTTGAAACATTCGAAAGAGGTAATACCATTATTATATTTGTTTTATTTTCTACCTTTGCTTCTCTGTAATTTTCAATTAATCCGATATATTTTGAATCGGGGTAGTTTTTTATTAGTAATTTTATATACGTGTCCTTTAACTTTGCTCTGTTTAACTGGTGCAATCTGCGGATTATGATGTAATATTCTTTATCCCTTAAAACTCTTCCCCATTTGTATCTTCCAACTATTCCGATAAAATCTTCATTTTCGGCTCTTTTTAATATTTCATCCATCTTTTCGTAAGCTGTTGATTTATAATATTTACCACCTGACAGTTCATAAAACGCTTTAAAAGATTCCTTCCATTTTTTAAGGTGGTACATATTATCGCCCTTTATCAGGTTGTATTCATCCTTGACGCCTTTAAAAATTTTAACCGAGTCTAAAATTGCTTGTGATTTGCTATAATTACCTTCTTTATATTCAATCAATGATGTGTAGTACATAATTTGATTCGAGGTTTCCTTCCCGGGAAATTCTTTTCTTAGAATCTTAAGTTGTTTTAATGCATTTTGGTAATTTTTTGTCTCTATTTCATGTCTGACTGACGATATACCAGCCTGAAACGAGGCGGGGTAAACAACTTCTTTTCCTGTTTTAATTCTACAAGAAGTTAATAAAAAAACAATTATTAAAGGCAGAAACAACCTTTTCATAGCTGTATATTACTAAATAATGCTTATAATGTCAATAGAATTGTCCATAATTTAAGTAAATATCACATGTAAAAATAATCATCAACTTACTGAACTATGTTCAGAAATTTTTCAAACAGTTCTTTGCTTCTTTCGGTAGGAGACAAATCCAACTCTTTTTGATATATATCGCAAAGTTCGTTATAAATTCTTTTTATTCTCCCCTTCCTGCCTTCTATGTAATATAATTTCATCAACCACTGATATAGAATCTCTTCCAGAGGATATTCCTTTTTTAATTTGTTCAATATTTTTTCGGCTTCATTATATTCACCTATGTTAATATATGTTCTTACCAAATTAAGATGGTTGTTAAACACCGTTTCTTCAATTTCATTCTCAATGACCTGACACCAATCGTAATAACAGTTTTTTAATGGAGATGTATTGTACAACGATAACCCCATTTTAATAAATTTCACAGCTTCAATATTTTCCACTTTTTCCATCAAGACTTCTCCTCTGTGGAAATACTCTGTCATCCTGTAATAATCTATGTCCCAATTAATTGTATCTGCAAGTCCATACCCCTTATGCCTGTAAACAATAACCTTTTCACTGCCAAAAGCTTTTTTGATCATATAAACATAATCTCTAAGCAAATGTCCGGCTTTATCGTAATCTTTATCATTCCAAAATTCATCAATCAATTTTTCCCGAGGTATTATCTTATCTTTGTGAAAAACAAGATATAAAAAAAGCTCTTTTGCAATTTTTGAATTAAATTTAACCTTTTCCAAACCGTTGTTCCTGTTTATGTAGATGTTTCCGTCTTTCAATATTGAAACGGATATCTTCTCATAAGTACTGTGCGGAGAGCCTTCTTTTAATATAATATTGTTATTCCGAAGGATTTCCACAAATTTCAGTGTCTCATTAATGAGAAATTTGTTTTTGTCTGCTTTTTCTTCCAAATCACGGATATAATCTTTCATTGAAAATTCATTCTTACTATTTTTGAGTGACATTAAAAATTTATATATAAAATATTCCGGCTCAGCCTTACCTATCATCTTTCCGATATTTTCATTTAATTTTATCCCATCTTTTTCTATATCGCCCACACCTAACTTTATAAATTCTCTGTAAATTGTGTATGTTGCCCTGTCAGATTCGCTTGTGAATTCATTTTTAGTCATTAGATTAACAATTCCTTTTGCTACTTCATAATTGTTCCTTAAAACCTCAATCAGTAATTTATTAAAATAAATGTCAACTAATGTTTTCATATCATTGATATCCCTTACAGTTTCAAATGCGGAATCGATAATATTTAGTGCTTTGTCAATCTTGTTACTGTAAAGGTATCCGTAAAATAAAGAATTTAACGATTTTATAATACCATATTTGTATTTACTTTCTCGAGCCAGCTTTAATGCCTTGCGGCCATATTTAATCCCCGCTTCAATATCCATCCTCATGTATTTAATTTTAGCAAGTAATAAAAGCGGATAAATTGTTATAGAACCTTCCGATTCTTTTAACTGTTTTTCTAACTCCTTCTCCGGATTATCCAAATTACCCTTCTCTATTTCCGGTAATAATCTGTTAGCCTTAATGAGATTATAAAACTCAATATAACCACTCTCATATGCCCCTTCCTCAGCTATCATAAAATGCTTTTTTGCTTCTTCGTCATTGTTTTTCCGGATGTTTATGGTACCCATTATATTGTGAACGGCAAAGTAAAGATTATCGGATTTTTCAATATTTTCAATAATTTTTCTACATATTTTTTCGCTTTTCTCAATCTCCCCCCTGTCGTTAAAATCAAGGGCTTGTTCATACAAGGACAGGTAATAGTACCGAGTATTAACATATTTATCGTCAAATATATCACATATTTTTTTTAATAACTTATAATTCCTCTCCAGTCTTGCGGTTATCTGTTTAAGATGTAACAGATGCGGGTAATTTACGATATTCTCTACGGTAAAATTGGAAACCCATTTACTTACTCTGTTATAATTTTTGCTTAAATAACTCCCGTCGACGAAATTCTCCATTAATTTTGCGGCTTTCTCAATGTTTTTCCCTTTAATGTAAAAATCTACGGCTTCTTCCTTATCAGACTCTTTGACAAAATCTCCCGCTCTTTCATAATAAAGTTCGGCTTTTCCTGCCTCCCGGGTCAACCTAATAAGATAATTTGAAAACATATTATTTAGTTTAAATTCATTATCCCCTACATTTTCAATGAATAAATTATATTTTTGCAGTCTGTTCAGTATCTCACCCGCATTACTTATACCGCTAACAGCCCTTATAAGTTCTTTTGTAAACAATTTAAAC
>WFRF01000107.1 GCA_015486655.1 Caldifarciminota bacterium
CCCGGTAAGACGAGAAGCGGCATTAAATGAATTCCGACACTTAGAGCGGCAAGATAAAATATGAGTAGGAGCATTCTTTTACTACCCATATGTCCCAAATTGTCCTTCCACTTTATAGCAAGCCATAACATCAGTGTCATGATAACGAGACTGGGCCCGTATACTTCAGCTTCTACCGCATTATCCCATACGGAAAACAACAACACTGCGGTTATACCGGCAATTGCGCCACTTGCAATTGAGGCAATCCATTCCAAATCGGATTTTGGATCTCTTATATCCCTTATAACCCTTATAAAAACAAGAAAAAGCAGAGAGGAAGCCAATGATGTTGCCAAAACAGAGTAAAAATTCATCCAGAACGCCTTTTCGGCACCAAAGGGGATTAATGTAAACATCCTTCCTATAAGAACTTGAAGAGGGGTTGCAGGAGGATGCGGAATACCCAATGTTGTTGCCACAGAAATAAATTCGCCACAATCCCAAAATGATACAGTGGGAGCCATAGTATAAAGAAAAATGATAAATGGGATTATAAAGGAGATCCCAAAGCCGATCAAGATATACTTTTTGTCTTTACTCATATACCCTCCAAAAATTAGTATATTAAATTTTTCAAATATTCCAAAAGTTCGTTTTCATCAAGATCCGTTTTAAGTTTACCCATATATGCAACGGAAACCATCCTTGTTTCCTCGGAAACGACAATACTAATAGCATCACTAACTTCCGTTACACCGATGGCAGCCCTGTGCCTTGTCCCGAGATTGTATCCAATGGACGGTTTCTCGGACAGGGGCAGAATACATCCTGCGGCAACAATTTTCCCGTCCCTAATTATTATGGCTCCGTCATGTAAGGGGGAATACGGTGTAAAAATCGTTGATATGAGATCCTCCGATATTGCAGAATCCAGTTTTGTGCCTGTTTCCTCAATATGAGATAATACATTGTTTTTTGTTACAACGATGATCGCCCCGACACCTCTGTCTTTCAGCTGCATTGTAGCTTTAACCAATTTATCTATAACTGTTAAATTTTCTCTTTTTGAAAGAAAACTCAATACCCTTGATTTTCCTATTTCATTAACGGCTGAACGCAATTCATGCTGAAAAATTATAAAAAATGCTACCAGCCATACATTCTTTAGCTGATCCGCTAACCATTTTAATCCAACCATATTGAGTATGTTTGCCAATCCGACCAGAACAAAGATCAATACCAATCCGATGAGCATTTGGTTTGCCCTTGAATTTTTTATAAAGATTAGAATTTCATATGTAATAAATGCAAGAGCCGCAATATCAAACACATCAACAACACTAAAAAGAATCATGGCGTATTAACCTCATTAACGATTGCTTCCGCTATTCTGAGCGAATCATATGCAGCTTTAACATCATGAACACGGATTATATCAGCTCCTCTCATAAAAGCAACGATCTGCGCTCCCAGTGTGGAATACAATCTGTCATCTACATCCAAACCCAATATTTTTCCCATGAATGATTTCCTCGATAATCCGATCAACACGGGTAAACCATGGATATTGAACTCTCCGAGCCTGTTTAAAATCGTTACGTTGTCTATTACTCTCTTACCGAAACCTATACCGGGGTCAATGACCATGGATTCAGTTTCAATGCCGGCTTTTAAACCCTTTTCAATTGCCCCCATGAAATAATCATTGATTTCATCAATCACATCATCGTAGTACGGGTTCTTCTGCATATCCTCAGGAGTACCGAGAATATGCATAATACAGCAGCCCAGTTTGTTCTCGGCAATTACATCTGCCATATTATCATCAAAATTCAAACCGCTTATATCGTTTACAATCTCTACACCGGCATTTGCCGCTTCTATTGCAACCTTGGATTTGTATGTATCTATTGATACGGGGAGATCGAAATTTTGTTTTATTTTCTCAATTACGGGAATTACCCTTTCCAATTCTTCGTCAAGATTTACTTTCCCGGCTCCCGGTCTTGTGGATTCACCTCCCACGTCTATTATATCCGCTCCCTCTTTTATCATCGTTTCACACCGGGTTAAGGCATCATCTATTTTATTAAATTTACCTCCGTCGGAAAAGGAATCGGGTGTAACATTCAATATACCCATGATAGCCTTTTTTTCGGATAAATCGAGCTCTTTTCCCCTAAATTTCCAGAGTCTGTTTTTTTTATTCTCTACTATTTTTTTTATTTCGGCTGCCACCTCTTTCAATTTAAATTGCTGATGAGACAAACTGTCTGCAATTCTATTTAATTGCTTAAGCGTCCCGAAGAGCAAAATATCCGATTTTTCAACCTTGCCGGTTATTACCTGCTTATGGACAGCCGCATCGGTATCATTGGAAAGTGCAACCTGCTTTATTATGTGGCATTGAGTTAGTGTCATATCCTTCAGATAAATGTATTTGTAAGAAGTTTTGGGAGACATCACCTTTATACCGATTTCATCGACACCTATTTTTTGCATTATATTTTCAGCTTCAGAAGTCGAACGAATGAATATCTCTCTAATCTTCACTACTGGATACCTTTTTTAAGAGTTGCAATGCCTCCTGCCTTGTGGCATTCTTTCTGAATCCTCCTCTGATTGCCGAGGTTACTGTTTTGATGTTTTTCCTGTTTCTTCCCTGCAATTCAATACAAAATTGCCTTGCCTCCACTACTACCAAAACACCGAGGGGGTCTAACATATCATTTATCGTATCGGCAATTTCCGTAGTCATTCTCTCCTGAATTTGGGGACGCCTTGAAATTGTATCCACAACATCTATCAAATTTGAAAACCCCGTAATTCTATTGTTTTTCGGTATATAAGCTATATGAACACTGCCGAAGAAGGGAAGAAAATGATGCTCGCACATCGAATAAAATGGTATGTCGGAAAGAATAACCATCTCATCCTCATTTTTAACCTTATAAACGTTTATATTCTTTTTTGCATCCTTGCCAACCCCTGAAAAGATATCTTCATACAACTTGGCAATCCTTTTGGGTGTATTTTTTAACCCTTCCCTTTCGGGATTTTCACCAATGGCTATAATCATGTCCCTGATTGCTTTTTCAAGCAAATCTCTATTCATGGGGCGCCCCCTCGTCTTTTTTCCCAGGCTTATTCTGGGCTTTATTCAAGACTTCATCTATCCTGGTTTTTATGTCCTTATCCTCTTTCATTATCTCATCCAGATCACTTGAAACTACCATGGAAGAAGGATTGGGAATCTCAAGATCTGGTTTTAATTTATGTATTATCTCATCAACTTCTGTCCCCATAACCGTTTCTTTTTCCATAAGGGCATTCATAATTCCGTCAAGAATATCCCTGTTTTCTCCAATAATTTTTTTTGCTTTTTCATACCCTTCGTTTACGAGTTTCTTTATCTCATCATCAATTAAAACGGCGGTTGCTTCGGAATACTCTTTGTGTTTTGCCAATTCGCGTCCTATGAATATCTGCTCCGATGTCGGATTAAAAGCAACATTTCCCAATTTGTCCGACATCCCCCATTCGCATACCATTCTTTTGGCAATTTCCGTTGCCTTTTGAATATCGTTTGAAGCACCTGTGGTTATCTTTTCCTTTCCGTAAATAATCTCTTCGGCAACCCTTCCTCCCATGAGTACAGCGATTTCTCCCTTTAGATATTCAACTGTATAATTTCGCCTGTCGTCTATGGGAAGAGACATTGTAACCCCCAAGGCTCTGCCTCGAGGGACAATCGTTACCTTCTCTATGGGGTCCATACCCTTTATAAGTTTTGCAACCAAGGTATGCCCTCCTTCATGATATGCAGTCAATTTTTTATCTTCTTCCCTTATAACCATACTTTTCCGTTCCACACCCATTATAATTTTATCCTTCGCATACAGAAAGTCGGACATTGTTATTCTTCTTTTGTTTAATTTAGCAGCTCTAAGGGCAGCTTCATTTACCATGTTGGCAAGATCGGCACCTGAAAATCCGGGTGTTGCCCTTGCTATATCCATGAGATTAACATCTTCCGCAAGGAGAGTTTTTTTCGTATGAACTTCAAGTATGGCTTTTCTTCCGTTTACATCCGGAAGGTCCACAACCACCTGTCTGTCAAATCTCCCCGGTCTGAGCAAGGCGGGGTCAAGTACGTCAGGTCTGTTGGTGGCAGCCAAAACGATTATTCCCGAATTTATTTCAAAACCGTCCATTTCAACGAGCAAAGCATTCAGGGTCTGTTCCCTTTCATCGTTACCCCCCCCTAATCCGGCTCCTCTATGCCTTCCAACGGCGTCAATTTCATCTATAAAAATTATACACGGAGCGATTTGTTTGCCTTTATTAAACAGGTCTCTAACTCTTGAGGCACCGACTCCGACGAACATTTCCACGAAATCCGATCCGGAAATGGACAAAAACGGCACGCCTGCTTCTCCTGCAACGGCTCTTGCAAGCAGTGTTTTACCCGTCCCGGGAGGTCCCACAAGCAGTACCCCCTTTGGTATTTTCGCCCCAAGTCGCTGAAACTTCTTTGGTTTTTTCAAAAATTCTATGACTTCTTCAAGCTCCTGTTTTGCTTCATCTGCTCCCGCGACATCATCAAATGTGACCTTTTCCATTCCCTCATAGGACATTTTAGCCCTGCTCTTGCCGAAATCAAACGCTTTTCCTGCTCCCCCCTGCATCTGTCGCATTATTAAAACCCAAATAATAATCAGAACGACAAAGGGGATATATGGCCAAATCATATCCCACCAATTAATGGAATTTTTAACATTTATCTGAATGTTTTTATTTGCTATCTCTCTTATGAGTTGGGGATCTTTTACGGGTAAATCCGTTTTGAATTTCAAGAAACTCACCGATTTGCCGTTAACGGTTGTTTTCCCTTCACTCTTTAAAACACCCTCTACACTATTCCCCGAAAATGTAATACTGCTCACGTTATCGCTCTTGATCTGATTGTAAAAATCGGTGTATGAGATATTAACGGCTTTTGTCCCCTGTGTCATATTACGAGTTAAAAACATAAGGACGATAATTATACCTAACCAGATTAACAGTGTCTTCCACATGGATAACGGATTTATTTTAGGTGGTTTTCTTTTAGCCATTTTTACTCCTTCACAAGTATGCCGATATAGGGCAAATTTCTATATTTTTGATTAAAATCGAGCCCGTACCCTACTACAAATTGGTTTTCTATTTCAAACCCGTAATAGTCTACCTGAAGTTCTTTATGCTTTGCGGTTTTGTTCAAAAGAACACAAACTTTAACGGTTTTTGCTCCGAGAGACTTCAAATACTCGATGAGATAACGGATTGTAAGTCCCGTATCCGCTATATCTTCAATTATCAGTACATCTTTATCTCTAACATCTATGGTCAGATCGGTTTTTTTCTCTATTTTTCCGGATGATTCCGTGGAATTTCCGTAGCTTGCCACCTGAATAAAATCAACCTCCGGTGTAAAATCAAATTTTCTGATTAAATCAGCCGTAAACATAAAGGCACCTTTCAGCACAGACAGAACCACCGGATTCTTGCCCTTATACTCAACAGAGATCTCTTTGCCAAGTTTATCGATTCGTTCTGCTATCGCAGATTCATCAATATATTTTACTATTTCCATTAACTCTCCTAAATTCAACAACTACATTACTACCACTATTCACAGGATATAGAGCGCTTCTCTTTACACCTAAAATCCCGACGATTTCTGCTCCTGATACGACTAACGGAAAATCATCTCTATCCCATATTTTTATACCCTCTCCGTTGTATATATCTTTAACCTTTTTAGCTGATTTAAACCCAAAAGGTATCATCCTGTCGCCCTTCTCGGCATTTCTTATAACTATGGGAAACGATATGCTCTCCAAGGGGAAGTAAAATGCTTCTTTCGATTTTTCAAAACTGCAATTTTCACACTTCTTTACTTCAATAATAAATCGATCCGTCTTTAATACATCGTTGATATTCAATTTATAACTGTAAACAACGTTTTTCCATATTACCGCTTCATTTTCCGATTTTAAAATATTAAAAATATTATTATAATTAAACCTCTCCGATTCAGCGGAAAGGAAATTTTCAACAATGCTTATCAAATTCCTGGAATAATCAATACCCATAAGCTTTAATATTTTTGCAATCAGCAATCTCCTTTCACCGCCATTATAATGAAAATATCCCATTAAATCAAGATGTAATTTATTCTTTTTTATTTTTACAATATTTTCAATCTCTCTGGCGACACATCGCTCGGACGTTTCTACATAATCCCTCAATGCCGTGGCTAAGTTCATAATCTTTGTTTCGTAATCATCTCCACCGATTTTCCTGAAATGTTTTCCCAAAACATTCCTTATGTAATTCCTTGTATAGCTTGTTTCGGTATTTGTACTATCATCGACCCATTGTAAATTGTTCTTCTTAAGAAATACGGTTATTTCTTCTCGGCTGACTGAGAGAAGCGGTCTTATTACCCTGTCATATTTATACGCAATACCGAGAACTCCGTAAATAGAGTCTCCTCTTAACAAATGCATTATCACAGTCTCTGCGAAATCTGTTTTTGTGTGTGCCGTTGCAATCAGTTCATATCCCAAGTCCTTCCTGATTTTTTCGGCAATTCTGTATCTTTCTTCCCTGGCTATCGATTCAAGATTTTCCCTTCTTTCCCTGGCAATTTTAACAACATCAACACGCCTGTAATAAAACGGGAAACCTAATCTTTCCGCTAAATTCCTGCTGAATGCCTCATCTCTGTCAGCCTCCCAGCCTCTTATCATATGATTGAGGTGAAAAACGGCTGTCTCAATATTGTATTTTTTTCTCATATAATCAAGGAAATACAACAAAACAACGGAATCTCTTCCTCCCGAAATCATGGCTATAATTTTATCCCGAGGATGAATCAATTCCTTTTTGATTATATTTTCTTCTATGTTTTGTAAAAAAGTTAAATCCATTGAGAAATCTCATTGAGCTTGGAAAGGATGGAATCTATCCCGCTTTCAGTAGAGTAATTTGCATTAAAATCCGGCACTATCTTTTTAATCATGTCTAAAGCCGAAGAAAAATCACCACAGTTAACAAAGGAACATGCCGATGTAAACGCCACCTGTTTCCAAGTAATTGTAGAATCATGAACGAATATATAATCGGGGACAATTTCAAGTAAATATTTACCTCTGATTGCCGCTGCGGAATCTATTTTCATAGCATTACCGGCAAAAACGGCTCCGCTTATTGCATCGGGAAAATTTGTGGAATCATCGGCAAGTACGTATTCAAATGATGAGAGAGCCTTTGATTCATCACCGAGCATTGCACAACTCCAACCGTATCCTACATAAGCTTCCAACTCACCATTCTTGTTTATTGCATCGTAAAAATAGTTCTTTGCATTAGTATAGTCGCCTTCTTCGTATAACTCCCAGCCTTTTGCAATTTTATCCTCAAACAGGGAGCACCCGGCAAGTATCAATACCAGAAAAACGAGAATTATTTTTTTTACCATATGTCAAATCTCTTTTTTAAAACTGTTTTACCTGAACTAATCACAGCGAAATATACACCGCGATTCAAATTTCTTAAAACTATCTCCTTTTTATTCTCTATACTCTTCTTTTCTATCAATCTGCCGTCCAGAGCTATCACAGACAACACTCCTGAAACACCGCTTTTTGAAATCAGGCGAACCCCGCCTTTTACCTTTCTGGTTTTAATATCCCAAATAAAATGGTAACTGCCGTTTTGGGCAATAATAAATCTACCGTCTGCATCTTTGTTTACCGAATTCCCAACGGAGTCTGCGATAATAACATCAGGTAAACTGCATTTAACGTAGACGGATTTTCTCAGGTTCTGCGGAACCGACATAACAAAACCGTTTCTTTGTTTTTCAATTCTTGCTATGCAATCACTTGTAACAACTCCTCTGTCAAAGAAGAACGTTAAATCATTCATATTTATGATTTTCTTTTCATCTTTTGGTATCCTAAAAAGAGAAAATAATGTGCTGTTTTGCCCAGGATTACCCCAAACATCTTTCCCGTAAACATAGATATTATAATTCCCGTCCGAAGAAAAACGGAATTTAGCCGCAAATAGACGGTCCTGTAAAAAATCTCCATTGAGAAGCTGTCTTTCCCCGTTGCTTTCGGCAACAATCGAATCCACCTCTCCGTTCATCAGTTCTTCATCGGAACGCACCCAAACATCTATGAAACCGTTAAAAACGGGGTTCTTCACAAGATAAACTTTAAAGACAGGCGGGGTATTATCACTGTAGTTGGATGTAAGAGAAGTATATATATCAGGCAATCCGTTACCGTAATACTGGTCATACCCGCTACTTCCCAGATCCGTTGCAAAATATGCAAGTCTTCCGTAAATTTCATTAATATTCTGAATACCAACGGATTTTAAAAGTGCTATTGCCGCCGTTAGGTGAGGTGCTGCCATAGATGTGCCCTCATAGTAATAATAAGCAAAACTGTCTACCCTTGCCAATGTGCCGTATTCGCTGTCATACCCCCTAAATGTCTGCTGTAGAATCATATTAGCATCATCACCGCCTGGCATAACAAAATCAATCCCCGCACCATATTGTGAATAAGATGTCCTGTTTTTGTATCTATTTACGGCTCCGCATGAAAATGCCTCCCTAAAACCCGCGGGATAACTGAGTTCTCCCGTACCACTATTACCCGAAGCGACAACAACGGGAATGTTAAGGCTGCAGGCATGTATTATTGCAAGATGTACGGTATGCCATCCCGAAGAATCACCGGGAGCCCCGCCCAGGGACATGTTAATCACATCTGCCCCGTGATCGCAGGCATAATATATGCCCTTGGCAATTGTATAAGAGTCACCTTCCCCTTTATAATCGAGAACTTGAACAGGCATAATTTTTACTCCGGGAGACATTCCGGCAACCCCTATATTATTATTCGTGGCTTCCACAATAGTCCCTGCAACATGAGTACCGTGAGCATTTTGGTCATTGGGATGAGTATCATCGTGTATATAATCATATCCGCTCACAAACGAGGACGTGTTAAAGTCCGAACCGATGTGATACGAATTGTCCCCGGAAACGACTTCATTCTGTTCGTAGGATGGTATTGTAAAGTTCTCGTACCCTACACCTGTGTCAAGGATTCCAACAGTGACCGTACCTGCCCCCATGGTGACATCCCATACATTTTCCATACCCAATATATCAAAATCCCACTGATAACCATAGTAATAATCGTTGGGTATAAAAAATGCTTTGGCTTTTGCAGGTTTTTCATAGTAAACAATTGTTTTATCACCGGCAAGTTTTTTTAAAGTCGTTGAATCCGCATTTACAAGAGCAATACCATGCTTATTGTAATCCAAAACCTCAACCTTTGAATCAAGGATAGCTCTCTTAGCACCTGATTTCAAACTTACAATAAATTTCTCTCCGTACAAAGTAAAGGTGGTTTGTAATACCAACAGAAAAACAATTACTTTCCTCAGTTTCATTTTACTATCCTGTATGTGTTATATGCGAGACCTATATCTTTATGCTTATTAACCAAATCAAGAACAAATCTCGAAATCTGATCCCTGTATTTTCTCTGCTCACGCACTTTCACCATATATCTGATAACCATAAAAATTCCGCTGTCAACAAGACTTACATAAATGTTCGGAGACAGATAGTTATATTCTATAGGATATCTGTTTTTACCGCTTTTCATCTGTTTCCTGATCTCATCTTCACTACCGTCCGTTATCTTTTCAATAAATCGTCTCAGCTCTCTCTCTGCAGTTTTCCAATTCGATTCGTATGTAAATGTTATACCTACTTCATCCCATATATAATCAAATTCCTTTGTGGAATTTATTATCGGGTTTTTAAATACAACGCTGTTAGGAAAATTGATTATCCTTGCCGTCGATTGTTTCCCGAAATTGTCTCCCTTGACCTCCAAAACAGAAAACTGAAACAATCTGATATCAATAACATCTCCCAAAACTCCCTCTATTTGTACTCTGTCACCTATATCAAAAGGATGACGAATCACAA
>WFRF01000108.1 GCA_015486655.1 Caldifarciminota bacterium
AGAAAAACTGATTTTATTCGAAACGGCGAATATGGCTGTTGAAAATTACATATTGAATTTCGCAAAGGTTGTCAATGAAAGATTTTCGGTAATATCAACCGAGGGAATGTTATTGGGTAATATTTTATTGGAAAACAGGGAGATTAAACTAAAAGGGATTGTTGACAGGATAGATAAGTTTGATAACAGAATTATAATCAACGATTACAAGACGGGAAGCACACCTAAAACACCTAAGAATAAAAAGATTTATAAACTTGATATGAGCAATCTTGACCGAATGGTGATAAAGGATGCATTTCCTTCCATACAACTGCCTCTGTATGTATATCTATATAATCAGGGGCATCCCGATTACGATTTCGAATCCATCGATGCGCAACTCATCATGCTTAGAAATAGAAGTTTCCAGAAGGTTACGGTTAACTTTTTTAATAAAGAAATAGAGGACAGAAGAGTTTTTATAGAGGAAAAATTCGTTCCCGTTCTACGATTTTTAATAGGGGAAATTCTCAATAAAGACATTGATTTTACGGCGGACAAATCGGATTCCAGATATTGCGGTTTTTGCCCGTATAGGGGATTATGCAGATAGACAAGAAGGAGGAGTTATGTTGTTTGGAGTTGCAAAGAAATTTAGAAGTTTCTTGATCGAAAGTAATCAGGATTTTACGTTTATTCCGGCTGAAAGTGATAAAATTAAATTAAAAGGGATTGATCCCGTGGATCTCTACATTCATATTCCCTTTTGTAAAAGCATGTGTCCTTACTGTCCCTACAACAGGGTGAGATATGAAAAAAATTTGGTTAAACCTTACTTAACTGCAATACTCAAAGAAATAGACTTATATAAGAAAAAAACAGGCGACATAAACATAGGTTCGGTTTACATAGGAGGTGGTACTCCCACAAATCTTATTGACGAACTCGGTATAATTTTGGTAAAGATTAAAGGTGAATTTAATGTGACGGGCAACATAAGTTTGGAGACGAGTGTCTATGATATAAATGATTCCAATGTCGAGAAACTGAAAAAAATGGGGGTTGATCAGATAAGCATCGGGGTTCAAAGTTTTGATGATAAATTTTTACAGTTTCTCGGAAGAAACTACAAGGCGAAAGACATCGTTCCGGCTATTGAAATTGTAAAAGCTTATAATTTCAAATCGGTAAATGTTGACATTATGTTCGCTTTGCCCGGACAGAATACAGATGATGTGCTGAGCGATATTGAGGGCGCTCTTAATTTAGGCGTGGATCAGATAACCGTTTATCCGCTCTTTACTTTTCCCTATACAACGGTGGGGAAATACAAAAGCATTAAGAAATTGAAGATGCCGAATCTTTTAATAAGACGGAGGATGTATTACGGCATTTACGAACTGCTGGAAAAACGGGGGTATAAAAGAGTTTCCGTTTGGGGATTTAAAAGGGGAACAGCCCCGGAGTATTCGTCTGTTACAAGGGACAGATATATAGGCTTTGGTGCGGGAGCGGCAACATATACGGGTAACCTGTTTTATTTTAACACATTTTCGATAGCTGCTTACGAAGATACTTTGAAAAAGAGTAAGCTGCCTGTTTCTCTTGCAATGCCGGTAAGTAATAAATTGTCAAACTTCTATTGGTTATATTGGCGTTTGTATGAGGGGGAATTCAATATAAACGAGTATAAAAAGAGATTCATAAGGGACAGGAAAGCGGATTTGTTCATGAAAATATTTAAAAGATTGGGAATGATTAAAAGGGAGGGGCAATTCAATTCTCTTACGAAAAGAGGCGCTTTCTGGGTTCATTTAATGCAGAATTATTTTATGCTGGATTATATAAACAAAGTCTGGACAATTTCCATGAAAAAAGCCTGGCCAGAAAAGATCGATATATAAACTCCCCTCGTTCCAAGCCCCCTCAGTCCGGTTTTACCGAACAGCTCCCCTAAAAGTGGAGCAGCTAATTGGATATTATAATGACTAATAGTTATAACCATTAGTCATTGCAATGGCGATTTTATTTTATCCTTAGATGAAGAGTAAGAAGTGAGAGGTTAAATATGTAATTGATTATGTTTATTTCTCACTTCCCTGATTTGTCATTCCGGACTTGATCCGGAATCCCACTCTGATGCTGAACCAAGTTCAGCATGACATTTGTTAATTCCCCTCTATAGAGGGGTACTGCGAAGCAGGGGGGTGTTTATTAAGCCATATGGGCTTCCATTTATTTTAAACTTCTTACTTTTTATTTCTTACTTAATCACATTTTGCAGCATAATTCTTTAGATCACCAAGTGGTAAATATGTCTGTACCTGTTTACTTCAGTTCTTATTTATATTATTGACAGTTATTCACAATTATTGTAGCATTAAATGCAATTATGGGGAAACAACTGAAATTTATAATCTGTACTTTGTTGCTTCTGCCCGTTTTCGTATCGGCATATACGATAAGCGGTTTTGTATACGAGAAAGGCTCAAGGGAGCCGCTGCCGTATTGCAATGTTTTTATAAAAGGGAGTACCGAAGGTGCTTTTACGGGAAACAACGGATATTTTGTCCTAAGAACGGATACCGTGGGTTTTTATGTCATACTAGCCCAACGTATAGGATACAAAACGGCTGAAATTAAAATTCGGATTTTTGATGACACATCGGGAATAAAAATTCCGCTCATAAAACAACCGCTTTACATGAAAAAATCAATAATAAGGGGGAAACGACTCAA
>WFRF01000109.1 GCA_015486655.1 Caldifarciminota bacterium
CAATGAGATTCCGGAGCAAGTCCGGAATGACCGATTGTAGACAATCGCATTTACGATGTTCTCATGCTATACTATAAATTTCAATGTAGGGAACTGGTAAATATGTCTATACTACTTACCAAAGGGGCAGAATATTCTGCCCCTTTGGTATAAGATAATATAGTAAGGGAAAAATTATTTCATTTTTAAGTTTCTGCTTGGTTTAGCCAGTTCCCACTCCACAACGATAGGTGCAACGACAAAGATTGAGGAATAGGTACCTATGATAACACCGAAAATCAGTGTATTTGAGAAACCTCTTATTACGGGACCACCTATTAAACTAAGAACAAGCAAAACGAGGAACGTTGTGAAGGATGTTATAATCGTACGAGACAATGTTTCGTTTATCCCTTTGTTGACAATAGTGACAAAGTTTTCCTTTCTGAGTTTTTTAAGGTTTTCTCTAATACGATCCGAAACAACGATGGAGTCATTAATAGAATAACCTATGAGAGTTAAAAGTGCCGCGATTGTTTCGGTATTTACCTCTACATTAAACAGTGAAATAAGCCCCAATGTTATAAGAACATCATGGAACAATGCAAGTATGGCGGCAACGCCGAATCTGAAGGAAAATCTGAATGATACGTAAATAAGCATCATTAGAATACCGAGGAGAACGACCCATACGGCTTTCAACTGTAACTCTTTGCTTATTTTAGGACCTACCATATCTTCTCTGTCGATTCTCACAGAACCCACTCCGAGTTTGGACTCGAAGGCTTCCTTTAAAATTTCGCCGTTACTCTTTTTTACTTCAGTTGCGGTTTTTTTAATGTCCACATTTTTCTTTATCTCTGAACGAATGTCATTTACAGAGACTTTTTGTCCTGTAGAGGAAACCTTAAATTGTATATAATCGGTTTTTCCTATGTTGCCATTGGAATCTATTGCACGAAGGTAGATGTTTTTTACTTCTCCAGATTTCAGGCCCAATGTTCTCAAGCTGAAAACCCCGTCTTCAAGCTCGCTGTCGTACATATCCGCCGGTCTTATATTTATAATATCTTCGGTTTTAGCTTTATCGAAGGGAACAAGTGAGTATTGAATGTTGGACACTATAGACTCTTTATCATAGGCTCTTACATGAACGATAACCTGATTTTCTCCGTTTGTGGGATTTGGCTCCACATAAGCTTCAACAATCTCTGGCCCCGTAGTGTCAACGGCAACCTTAGTTTCGCTGATTATTTTAATTGCATAGTCATTGCTCTTTCCGAAACGCTGAATAATTGCACCGCCGAAACCCGCATCCGAAACAATAGTACGAACCTTGTCGGTGTTAATGGATTTGTTAAAGTGCACCTGAATCAAAGAACCGCCGGTGAAATCGATTCCGTAATTTAATCCGTGGTGAACAATAATGGATATGATACCGATTAAGAGGAGAGTGCCGGAAATAATGTATGCTTTTCTCCTGACTCCGACGAAATCTATATTTGTGTTTTTAAATATTGTAAGCATCACTTCCTCCTCACTATATCTTGATTTTTTTAATGTTGAATTTGGTAACCGCCCAATCAAAGAATACTCTTGTTACAAAGATGGCGGTAAAGAAACTGACTACAATACCGATACTGAGAGTTACAGCGAATCCTTTTATCTCACCCGAACCGAACCAATATAGTATAATCGCTGCCAATAATGTTGTTGCATTTGCATCAAGGATTGTTGTGAATGCCTTTTCATATCCGGAATCGATTGCCGTTCGGTAAGTTTTTCCGGCTCGTATTTCTTCTCTGATTCTCTCAAATATAAGTACATTTGCATCCACTGCGGTTCCGATAGTGAGAACGATACCGGCAAGACCAGGAAGCGTCAATGTGGCTCTAAACAGAGAGAGTGTTGCAAGAAGTATCAAAACATTGAAAACCAATGCGAAATCCGCAACGAGTCCGGATAAGTTGTAATACACGGCCATAAAGAGAAGGACCAAAAGTCCGCCGATTAAAATTGCGTTTATTCCCTGCCTTATGGAATCAAGCCCCATTGTGGGACCAACGACTCTTTCTTCAATTATCTTAACGGGAGCCGGTAATGCACCTGCTCTTAAAATAACACTCAAAGCTTTAGCTTCATCCATTGTGGAATTTCCCATTTCTATCTCACTGCGACCATTGGGAATCCTGCTCATAACCCTTGGGGCCGATTGAACTATATTATCAAGAACTATTGCTATGTTTTCGCCTATATTTGCTCCTGTTATTGCCGCCCATTTTCCTGCGGCTTTTCGTGTCATGGTGAGATCCACCTTGACTCCCATGGGATTGTTGGATGTCCCGATACCCGCTCTTGCATCAACAATTGCGGCACCGGTCAGGAGAGTTTTCTTGTAAACCATATACAGATCCCTTTCCTGTGTATCCGTAGCTTTGGGGTTCGGGCCCCATAAAAATTGGACATCAGACGGGATTGCGGCTTTCACATCATCTCTCTGCAGTAATTTTTCTATGAGAGGAACATCGCTTTTTAATACTTTTAAACTGTAACCGTTGTATATTGCAATGCTTGAGAAAATATTATCCGCATTTGCGGAATCTTCTTTTGCGAGTTCCGATTTTGATAAAACGTCATCAATCTTTTTGATTATTTCCTGGGTTTTTGAGTTGTTTACTACAAGTTTGAATTCAAGCATAGCGGTTTTTCCAATTAACTCCCTCGCTCTGCTTTTATCAACAACGCCGGGCAACTCTACCAGAATACGATCCTTTCCCTGTTTTTGAATTGTAGGTTCGGAAACACCGTACTGGTCAATTCTGTTTCTTATAACCTCAAGAGCTCTGTCTGTTGCCCCCTTTGCCTCCTCGGGACGCAGTTTGGATTTATCCACTTCAAGAACGATGTGCATACCTCCGCTCAAATCAAGCCCGAGGTGAATTGCCCTGTTTTCAAGCCTTGATAATTTAACCGGATCCATTTTAGCCTTTTGTTGATCTGTTAATCCCATAAATTTAAAGGTATATGAAAGTTGCCAAATAGCTAAAATTAAAACTATTATAATTATCAAGAATTTCCATGTAAAACCCTGTTTCATTAAAGCCTCCTTCTTAATTAAATATTGCAATAAATACCATAATTGTTAAATTTAGTCAAGATAATATTGCGGGAAAGGGCAAATTCCCCTTAATATTGATTGGCGACATTTTCATTTTATGATATCTATTACGCTTCAATCGGTGATATACTCCTGTGTTAGCGTAACATAAGTTAAATTCGAAGTTCACTTTTTAAGTGTAATATCAATTGACGATTTCAAATAATATTGTATAATGAGCAATAAAGAGGTATATGTATGGAAACAAAAAAGAGACGCAAGGGGTTAATTAAAAATTCAATTTATTTTGTAGGGAATTATCTTCCCAGAAAGTGCGGCATTGCTACATTCACAACGGATCTATCTACGGCAATAGCGAAAAAGGGGCACGTTAAAATTAATGCCGTAGCCATGAATGACACAATAGAGGGTTATAACTATCCGGATACCGTAAAGTTTGAAATATATCAAAATGACCAGTTGAAGTACAGCGAAGCCGGTGATTTTATAAATATAGCAAACCCGGAGATTGTCAACCTGCAACATGAATTCGGTATTTTCGGGGGACCTGCGGGAAATTACATATCAATATTACTTAAAAAATTAAATATGCCTGTAATAACAACCATGCACACCATACTGAAAAAACCGGACGAAGAGTATATGAAATCGTATAACGATCTCTTCAAATACTCAGACAAATTGGTTGTTCTCAGCAAAAAAGCCAAAGAGATGTGTAAAGACATTTACGGTTTGGATGATGATGAAGTGATTTACATACCGCACGGTATACCGGATATACCCTTTGTGGATACATCCTTTTACAAGGACGAATTTCACTTGGCCGGAAAGAAAATAATCTTAACTTTCGGGCTTATCAACCCGGGTAAGGGCATCGAGTACGTAATAAAAGCTCTTCCCGAGGTAAAGAAAAAATATCCGAATATCGTTTATATAATTCTTGGTGCAACTCATCCCAACATAAAGAAAATCTCGGGAGAGGAGTACAGACTAAGCCTGAAAAAACTTGCAGAAGATCTTAATGTTGAGAACAATGTCCTGTTCCTAAATCGTTTTGTTTCACTTGAGGATCTGACGAAATTTCTAATGGCTTCGGATATATATGTTACGCCGTATTTAAACGAGGAACAGATTGTAAGCGGAACGCTTGCTTACGCTCTAGGGGCAGGTAAAGCAATAATCTCAACACCGTACTGGTATGCCGTCGAGCTTCTCGACAATGACAGGGGAAAGATAGTTGATTTTAAAAATGCTGATTCGATTGCAAGATCCATTTTGGAATATCTGGACAATGAAATTGCGATGAACCTTTCAAGAAAAAAAGCATATCAATACGGAAGAAACATGATCTGGAAAAATGTTGCCGGAGCTTATTTGGACCTGTTTTATGATGTTCTGAAAAAGAGAAATGTCGCTTCTGTTGTTCCCAAGAAGAAAAATAGGATAATGAAGACAAACTATCCCGAACCCACATTGAAACATCTCATTAGGATGACCGATGATACGGGGTTGTTGCAGCACAGCTTCGGCAGTATCCCGGACAGAAACCATGGTTATTGCCTCGACGACAATGCCCGTGCAATCGTTGTCGCAACAAAATATTACAATCTTGTTGGAAACAGGGAGGCCCTAAACCTGCTCGACAGGTACCTCTCGTTTATAGTCCATATGCAAAGGTTGGACGGCCGTTTCCACAATTTTCTCAGCTACAACAGGGAATTCCTTGACGAGGTGGGGTCAGATGATTCCTTCGGCAGAGCACTTTGGGGGCTGGGATATGCAATGAAGTATGCACCGGAATGGATTACCCCGGTGGCGAAAAACAACTTTGACAGAGCTCTACCCCATATAGATGGCTTGAATCTCAGGGGGAGTGCCCTTGCTTTAATCGGCTTATACTATTATAACAAGAGATTTCCGGGTGCCACTTCCATAAAAAAGGGCATTAAATTACTGGCAGACAGAATCGTTAGCCTGTATAATGCCCAATCCACAAAAGATTGGCATTGGTTTGAACCTGTTCTTGCCTATTCAAACGGATTAATCCCAAAATCGCTTATGTTGGCATATGAGGTGATAGTAAACGTGGAATACATAAATATTGCCCTTGAGTCAATGGAATTTCTTTTAAAACACACATTTTCAGGTGGACACCTGTCCTTGATAGGCTCAAACGGGTGGTATAAAAAGAATGGTAAAAGAGCGAGCTTCGATCAACAGCCGGTGGATGCTATGGCTACAATCGAGATGTTAAGAACGGCCTATGCCATTTATGAGAAACCCGAGTATCTGAGAAAAATGAAGATAGCTTTTAACTGGTTTTTGGGAATGAATGACAAAAACATTTCGATGTATGATTTCAGAACGGGAGGGTGCTCGGACGGACTTACCCC
>WFRF01000110.1 GCA_015486655.1 Caldifarciminota bacterium
AAGAAGAAAATCGAGAGTTTTGACCATTTTCATTTCTCCGATTATCCTATAAGCGTATATCTAATGGACTCCAGAAATGACAATCTACCGATTCCGTCGAGATGCAAGGGACCTCTCAAATCAACAATTCTATGGGCTGACACATTGCTCCGAACGGACACAATGCCATTCAAGATGTTTGTCATGCACGGACCACCCCGTGATCCGTCCGAACATAACCAACAAAACAACGATCTTGTAATGAGTGTGGCCAAAAAGAACAATGTAAATTTCATTCTGTGCGGACACACACATGTTAACGCAATATACGATAACGACATGCATAAATATGACAAGATAGAGGCTGCCCATGAACCTCTTGTGGTTCAGACAGGGACTGCTTGTAAAACATTTTTGCCTCTTGCAGTAATTAGGGAAATGGATTTTTATTTTAGCGGAGATTCCTTGAACGATAAATTCATATATTTAAGAAAAAAATGACCGGTACATTATTTAAATACTATTTAAAGAAAACGTTAAAATCTCCCCTTACGTATATCTATCTTTTGGGAATACCGGTATATGCATTGATATTTAATCTGTTTATAAAAACAAATATTATAATTATAAATTCCGCAACTTTTCAAAAAAATCAATTCAGTAATTTCCAGGTTGTTTCCATTAACATTATTTCATTTATGACAACCGCATATTTGATCGGGGTGTCTTCTTCCATTTTGAGGGACCGCTATATAAAATATGAAAAAAAATTCTTTGAAGAGATAACAAGAATCACAACCATAATAGGAATAGCTACAATTTCAACACTTCCTTATCTCATAATGTACATTATTATCCTGTTAACCAATAACTTCGGGTTTGACAGAAGTATTTTACTGTTCTTGACATCAATTTTATTTATGATAATTATGCTCTCCGTTTTTATGGGATTGTTGGCTAATTTCTTAAAAAGAGGAGCTCTTTATATAACCGGATGGATTGTTTACATACTGTCATTATTGCTTCCCATAGCAGAGAGGAAAATCATATCAGGAGAACCGGGCTCAATAATAAATGCCGTTATTGAATCATTAAAAGGAATCTTGCCCCCTTTCGGCAATCTGATGAAAATAGTTGAAAGTAACAGCTACGATGCCATCTCCAATGCCATTCTTTATACCATAGTATTGATTGTAATAATTCTTTTATACACTGAAGGAGTAAATTTTGCCAAAAAGAAATTGTATCATGGCAATCGATGAGGGGAGAAAAAGGGTAGGCATAGCCGTGACGGATGAATCAGGGGAAATTGCTTTCCCTTACAAAACCGTGGACAAAAATATCGCAATAAGGGAAATACTTTCTGTTATACGAGAGAGGGATGTAAAAACCATAATTATAGGATTACCATTTAATACAGACGGCAGCAGAGGGTTTCGTTATGAAGAAGTAACAAACTTCGCAAGGGCAATTAAGAATAGAGCCGATGTTGAACTTTACGGTATTGATGAAAGATATTCTACGGAAGAGGCAAAGGATGTTCTTGAGTCTTATCCCGGGAAAAAAACGTTTGATATAGACGCTATTGAGGCTTTCGTGATACTTAAGAGGTTTCTGAATAATGAAAAAACTTATCCTGTTTAGTTTGGCATTTCTATTGTTCGCAGGTTGCGGTAAACCGGATAACAAATATGTTTATGTAACTATACCGCACGGAGCCAATCTCAACGATATAGCAAAGATTTTAAAGGGACAGCATGTCATCTCCAATGAAAACACGTTTAAGATAATTGCTAAACTGGAACATAAAGATAAAGTCTTAAAATCAGGTATTTACAGATTAAAGGTGCATTCCTCATCAAGAGAAATCATTACCATTCTTGCCGAAGGACTATCAGAATCTGTCAAAATCACAATTCCCGAGGGATACACATTAAAACAGATATATGGTTTATTGAAAGGCAAATTCCATATTTCCAAAACGAGCTTTGATAATTACACACATGATAAAACGGTTCTAAGGCATTACGGAATAAAGGGGCATTCCCTCGAAGGGTACCTTTTTCCCGACACATATATGTTTAGTGCATCCTCTTCATTGGATGAAATCATAGAAAAACTTTTATCTCATTTTAATGAAATATATGCATCCGAATCAACTGCTTATTGGAGTAAATTAAAGCGGCCGCGATACAAAATAATTATAATGGCCTCACTTATACAAGCTGAAGCTCGATTTACATCTGAGATGCCTGTTATTGCAAGCGTATATTATAACAGATTGAGAAAAGGGTATAGATTGGAATGCGATCCTACCGTGATTTATGCAATAGGACATCACAAGAATATACTAACATATAAAGATTTAAAAATCAATTCCCCTTACAATACATACAAATACTACGGACTTCCTCCGGGACCCATTTGTAATCCGGGAAAAATGGCTATCAGAGCGGCTCTGGCTCCCGCTAAAACCGATTACCTGTACTTCGTTGCAAATACGGATGGTCATCATCTCTTTGCCAAAAGTTTGAGAGAACACGAAAAAAACATTAGAAAGGTCAGAAAGTATAAGAAATCTCACCGGAAATAACAGAGAGGCTCGGCTCTCTCCATGAAGGGGCGGCAACATTAATTCTCATTTTACTTGCGTTTGTAAATAGAGTAACAAATACACCCGAGGAGTAAATTCTTTTACTGAAATTTGCGAAATCTAAAATAATTCCTGTGGATATAAACTCATTTATACGATACGAAAGATCATTTCGAACAATTAGAAATTTATCAGCACTATATGTCATTGATTTATAACCTCGTACGCCGTTAAACCCGCATAAATCGTTTTGCATTACGGTGGGAAGAGAATCAATAGGATAATCATAGTTGCCGTAATATGAGGATTGAAAACCGAATTTATCAATCCCGAACCCAAATTTTCCTCTTATATTAAAATCCATATAATAACCCGCACAATACTGATTACCCGTCAATCGCCAAACAACATCAAAAAGTTTTCTCTTAAATTTACCTCCTGTAAGAATATACCTCTCAAAATAGGTGTTGCTCTTGTTTATTCCAATGCCAGCGACAAAGGAATTAGCATTATAGGATTCTCCTGCAATTGCTATTTCTCCGCCTATCAGATAATCGGTGGTGTCTATTACGGAATAATTCAACATTGATACGATATCCAAATCGCTGTATTTTATATTCTTCATATAGGCAACTATATTAATGTTTTTGTTTCTGCCATACGCCGAATATTTAAAATTAAGATACCCGTTACTCCCGAAAAGTGAGTTGCTAAATATCGAAAATCTCCCGCTTAACGTATTATTAATGTACGAAACATTTCCACCGATTGTTGTTCTTTTTCTGCTTTTAAGAGGGAAATATATGAAGTATTTACCTTTTTTGTTTAGAATTTTGTATTTTCCCTTCACTCTTACAAATGAAATTGAAGACAGCTTCTTCATCAACTTTTGCACATCACTTTCTCTGTAGTAATTATCGTAAATATTTTTCCCCCAGACATTCAAGTACTTATTAATTGATTTTGTATTTGTTTCCATGCCGCTTACAATAACATATTCTCCCTTTACTATTTTAATGTCAACATCCGTACTTTCCCCTTTTGACTCGAGATTAACTATTCCCTCTGCAAAGGGATACCCGTGATTCAGATATCTATTTACTTCCTTTAAAACAATACTTTTTATTTTATTTAATTCTACGGGGTATTCTATATTGTCTAAATGAGCAATCACCTCTTTATTGTTAGAGGTGACTGATCTGATTAAATATTTTCTTGGGGAAGAGTAGCAACCTGATAAAATCAGGCTGCTACTGAGAATTAGCAAAAAATACCGTATCTTCAACAGTATAGTAATTTCTGTAAATGGTTATCTTACCAAACAGATTGACACTGTCCGTATAACCGACATGAACAATTAGTTTTGACCAATCAACGGCAATAGAAATGCTGTCTTCCGGTATATCTATATTCTTTTCTTTTAAAAATTCTCTGAACTTATCTCTCAACTTTCCTTCGGTAGCATTTGTTCCTTCGTATGTCATCTCCGTATCAATCTTATCACGTAAATCGGCATGTTTTACCTTGATACCGATAAAAAGAATACCGGTATATATTATTAGAGCAATAATTCCGAGAATTACAATATACCAGAAAACTCTCATCAATACCCTTCTATCTTTTGAGTGTAATATTGTATCCTTTTATTCGCATATCTTATTCGTGAATTGGCATATTGAGCCCAACTTGGGTCATTCTTCGCAAGTCCCATTTTATAATATTTAATTGCCACTTTAAGTTTTTTAATGGCTTTCGAATAACTGCTCAATCTGCCTGCTTCATAAAGATAGATATCTCCTCTCAAAATAGGGACAGCGGCACTGTTAGGATTTATCTTTTCAGCTCTCGCAAGTATTGCTCTTGCCTTACTGAAATTTTTTAATTTTTCGATATACATCTGAGCATACAAATAATAGGCGGGTTCACTTTTGGGATTAACCTCTATTGCCTTTTCATAGTACTGTTTTGCATAACTGTACTGTCTCATTTGCTCATAGGTTTGTGCAATTCTTGTAAATATGGGAGCATATTTAGGCATCTGTACGGCAAGTTGTTTAAAAATTGCAAGTGCATTTGAGTATTTTTTTGCACCCACGTATGCGTCACCGAGATTGAGTTTAATCTGCAGATCCCTCGGGTGTTGCGATGACAACCATTCTAAAACAGGAATTGCATCCTGGTATTTATTCAAGCTTACAGCGGCTTTACTAAATGCAATGGCAATTTCTTCATTTTTCGGATCCAGTTTGTATGCCTTCTTATAAAATGCAAAGGCTTTCCTGTCTTCATGTCTCATCTGGCAATCCAACCCCAATCCCAGACATGCATAAGCATAGGTCGAATCTATTTGAAGTGATCTGTTAAACATGGAATCCGCTTTACTGTAATTGCCCATATCGTAATATAATCTTCCCAAAGAATAACAAATTTTGGGATTGTTCGGATTTTTATTTCTGGCGGCAAACAAGGTTTTTTCGGCGGCATCATTTAATCCCATTCCTTCATACGTATGAGCAAGAAGTATATATGCGCTGATAAAATTGGAACTGTCCGCTATAGCTTTTTTAAGCATGTTTTCCGCGAGATCATACTCTTTATTAGTATAATGAGAATATCCTATATCATAATATTCCTGAGCGCTGTGCGTGTTATTCGCCGTTGTGTCCTCTCCTATTACAACACCGGTATCAATCTCTCCGGTATCTGCCGCCGTAACATTCTTTGTACCGTTTGATGTTCCGGTGGAAGCACACCCCATGTAAACCAACGAAAGCATAATAAGCGCAATTATAATTTTTTTCATGTGGGCCTCCTGTTATTTCCTTCTTCTGCTTTTTCTTCTTTTTTCTCTAGCCATTTTTAAACGATTCTTCCTAATCGCTTCCTCCAGCGCTTTCTTTTCTCTTTCCTTATCCGCTTTCACCTTGACAGGGTCCTTAAATGATTTCGGTCCCGTTG
>WFRF01000111.1 GCA_015486655.1 Caldifarciminota bacterium
AACCCCTCAGTCCGGTAAAACCGGACAGCTCCCCTTAAAGAGGAGCAGCTATGAGGTCCAGGATGATAAATCTTAGGGGTTATAATTGACATATCAAAACACTTATGATAGTTTAGCCTATGAACCTTGTAAACATATTTACAATAGCAATCGGACTTTCCATGGACGCATTTTCCGTCTCGATTACAGAGGGTGCCGTTGCAAAAATCTTTAAAAAGAGGTATATTTTATTACTTGCATTTCTGTTCGGTGCCTTCCAGGCTTTTATGCCTCTAATCGGATGGGGAATAGGAAAACTAACCTTTTCCTATTTTGAAAAATACAACAAGTTTATAGCTCTTTTAATTTTATTGTTTTTAGGACTAAAAATGATATTCGATGCCATTAGAAAGGACGATAAGGATATCAAAAGAACACCAAATCTCAAAAGAATGATTCTTTTGGCAATTGCAACAAGTATTGACGCTCTTGCCGTGGGCTTCACCCTCGGTGCACTGGAAATGCCTGTTATCACATCAGTATTGATAATCGGCGCCGTTACATTCTCATTTTCATTGGCAGGTGTTTACATAGGAAAGATTTTGGGGTTGTTTTTAAAAGATAAAGCTGAAATATTCGGCGGTATTGTGTTAATTTTGGTAGGAATAAAAATTTTTGTGGGTTTTTAATAAAAAAGGAGATTTTATGAAAGAAGCAAAAACAGGTGACAAGGTACAGGTTCACTACACCGGGAAATTTGATGACGGTATGATCTTTGACAGTTCAAAAGGTAAAAAACCTTTGGAATTTACAATCGGGGAACATCAGGTGATTCCCGGATTTGAAGAAGCCATTATCGGTATGCATGAAGGGGACAGCAAAAACATTCACATTAAATCCGCCGATGCATACGGGGAACATCATAAAGAATTGGTAATCGATATCGAAAAAGCTCGTATTCCAAAAGACATCGATGTTAAGTTGGGACAGCAATTACAGATCAATTCGGAAAACGGAGAAATCATAAACGTTGTTGTCTCGGCAATTAATGACAATACCGTTACACTCGATGCGAATCATCCTCTGGCGGGAAAAGATTTGAACTTCGATATCGAGCTTGTTAAAATCGTATAGTTTTTTAGGATGTTGTATGAAAAAGCTGATATTTATTTTTTTATTGGCAATTATAACAATAATTTCCATTCCCCTGATTAGGAATAATAGAATTTCTCATCCGAAGGAATCGGAAGAAGATCCGGGTAAATTTCCCAACACATGGTTTATGCAACAGAGACTATACCCCAAAAACGATGCAAATATAACGGATATGATGAGAACAATTCTCAGTGAAAGTAAAAAAATGCAGAAAATGTCCCGAAGTTATGAGGAACCGTGGAGATGTCTCGGTCCTTATAATATTAGCGGAAGAATAACCGATATCGAAGGTATTCCCGGGAAATATGATACGATTTACATAGGTTCCGCAACGGGAGGTGTATACAAAAGCTCCGACAGCGGTCATACTTTTACACCCATATTTGACGAGAACGCAATACTCTCCATCGGAGATATTGCCGTAGACCCCATTCATCATAATACGATATATGTGGGAACAGGCGAGGCAAATGCCGCAAGCAACAGCTATCCCGGGAACGGTGTTTACAAATCCACCGATGGTGGTCAGACATGGCAAAACATAGGGCTGAACAACTCCTACTCCATAGGCAGGATTGCAATTAATCCCATAGCCCCGAACACGCTCTTTGTAGCTGCCACGGGGAGATTGTTCGGATACGATTCAACAAGAGGAATATATAGAAGTACAGACGGAGGTGCAACCTGGAAAAAAGTTCTATACGTGAGTGATTCTACTTCAGGAATTGACGTGGCAATAAATCCGCTGTCTCCGGATACGGTTTTTGCCGCTACATGGGAACGATTGAGAACATTGAATAAAAGAAAATCAGGCGGCGTAACCTCTGCAATTTACAGATCCGAAAATGCAGGGGAAACTTGGGAGAAATTGACCGAGGGATTACCTGATTCCTCCACAAAACCCGGTAGAATAGGTCTTGCAATATCCAAGAATAATCCTGCGGTGATTTATGCCATATACACGGATTCCGCCGGGGGAATAGGCGGGTTATACAGAAGCCAAGATAACGGGAATACATGGTCGTACAGATCAATACCCGATATATACAGTACATACGGATGGTATTTCGGAAATGTTCGTGTTTCTCCTTTTGATTCGGACAGGGTTTACATACTGGGAATAGAAACGTATTTATCAACTGACGGAGGACAGAATTGGAGCGAAGTGCTTACCAATCAGCATGCGGATTTTCATGCGATGTACATGCCTGAAAACAATCCTTCAATGTGTTTTGTAGGTTCGGACGGCGGTTTTTCAATTTCCACCGACAGCGGAAACTATGTTTCCTTTACCCCGTTTATTGCAAACATGCAGTTTTATCAGGGATGTATAGATCCTACCGATTCGGCAAGGATTTACGGTGGTGCGCAAGACAACGGGACAAACAGAATAGTGGATGATAATCCTTATACATGGGAAAGTGTATTCGGAGGTGACGGATTTTTCGTTGCCGTGGATCCCACTGATTCCAACACAATTTATGCGGAATTTCAATGGGGTAATTTATACCGTTCCGATGATTATTCACTCAGCGGATGGACTTATCTCAGTTCTCCATTTGACAGTGACCGAACAAACTGGTCAACACCGTACATAATTGCTCCCGAAAATCACAATAAGCTCTACCTCGGAACATACAAATTATACCGCTCGCTTGACAGAGGCAATTCATGGACAGCTCTTACAGGAGATCTTACCAATAATGATTCTAACAGCACGATATCGGCATTGGCCGTTTCTCCTGCCGATTCCAATATTATCTACGTCGGAACAACAAACGGGCAGTTGTGGGTCTCCACCGATTACGGAGTATCCTTTACAAATATATCAAGCTCTCTTCCCAATAGATGTATAACATCAATTGCTACTCATCCTATGTCTCCCGATACCGTAGTTGTGACTTTTTCGGGACTTAGATGGAATGACAATGCTCCCCATATAATGTTGTCACCTGACAGAGGAAATACATGGCAAGACATAAGCGGCAATCTTCCCGATCTTCCTGTTAATGATGCGGTATTTGATTCGAGCAGACTGTTTGTTGCAAATGACGGCGGTGTTCTTTACTCTGACGATTTTAACAATTACCAGTCATTCGGTTCGGGATTACCTTCCGTCCCCGTTAATGATATTGATATAAATAATTCCGGGACATACTTTGTAGCTTTCACATACGGACGATCGGCATACGGTATAGATATTTCATCTCTCGGTATAAAAAACAATAAACCGGACAAGGAGAAAGAAGGCATAAAGATACTTCATTATTCATCGATATTTACATCCTTTCCCTTTATAGAATTTTCTTCCTCCATGTGCGGAAGGGGAAAAGTAGCACTTACGGATTTAAGCGGAAGAACCTTGATGAAAAAAGAAATCGATGTAAAGAACGGATTTAACCGATTCTATTTTAACGGAACAAAAAAACTTTCATCAGGAACCTACTTTATAACCGTAAAAGCAGGCGGATATTTTAATAAGGTGAAAATTGTAAAGATAGAAAGATAAAAACCACATACGTGAAAAGATTAAAAGGGTGCATTCAAATGCACCCTTTTGTATTATAAGACATATTAACCACTTGATGATCGAAAGAACTATGCTGCAAAATGTGATAGTGTATTAAGTAAATAAAGGAAACGATTACATATTTAAATTCTAAGTTCTTAGTTCTCACTTTTCACTTACTTTAGAATACCCCTCAGTCCGGTAGAACCGGACAGCTCCCCTTAAAGTGGAGCGGCTATGATTAAACAAAAATGAGAAATAAGATCTTATTGAGATTCCGGATCAAGTCCGGAATGACCGATTGTAAACAATCGCATTTACGGTGTTCTCATGTTATATCTCTATCAATTTCAATGTGAGACTTTTTTAAATTATCAGGATATTTTCATTGGCGGATACAAAAAGAACATCGTTTAATTTTCCGAATTTTAAGAATTCATCCTTCGTTTTGTTCAGATCACCTGAACTAAAACCGAGGATTACGAGATCACTGGATTCGGAATTCTCCTCAACAACTCTTTCAATGGATTGTTTCTCGGGATTATATGAAATAGGTATTATATTCTTAAAGGATACGGGCAGACGACCGCTTTGTATTATCTTTTTAAGGTTTGTAACATTTTCATCAATCTCTTTCTCGGGAAAGGCGGCGAAAATTCTTATCTGACCTTTACCCCAATCGGGGTGTCCTTTAATAATGTAAGCGAGAAGTATCATCAGATTTGAATTTCGGTATTTTTTATCGGTAATCCATACATCCATTACCGATTTATAGCCGAAATGCCTCGGCGAAGATCTTAAAACAAGAATATTGTATCTCACACTCAGAGCAAATTTTGCGGCATCGATAACATCGTCCACCTTTGCCGGTTCTTCTCCGGGAAACTCAAGCAATAATGTATTATTATCCAACCCTGAAACACCGGAAAGTTGTACAATTTGTGCTACGGCAGATTTTTTTGAAGGTGACACAATCGTATCCACATATATACCGGCTCCTCCCTTTTCTACCAACTTGACCAACTCTTCTTTACTCTCCTGCGCTTTCACAGCCGTATCTTTGTTTAGCATTCCGGGAATGTAGTGAACAAGAGTGCCAAAACCGTGTCTGTATGAAATCCATCTCAAAAGATCAACTATGGAAATCCTTTCAAATGTATCTTTTGATATGGCAATTACGGAGGGGCGCCAACCGTAAGGTTTAAGATTTTTTCTGTTTCTCTGGGATATTATCTTTAACCATCGCGTAATTTGAAAAATTAATCCCTGCGAGAGTGTTGAAAGCTCATTTTCATCTTTATGGGAATGCAGTATAAGTCTGTATATGATAAACATTATAAGAACGGCGAGTATTGCATAAATCGGTTGTATTTGAAATATCACAATGACACTCATAATGGCACCGATTAGAGAAATATACCATTTTGTATGAAAAACCGGTCGGAAGGACGGATTTGCCGCCATATGCTCAAGAAATGAAATCCAACAGAGAATACCGTATGTTATGATAAAAAACATTGTAATGAGTTGTGCTATAAAATCCAAACTGCCCGGTAATATGAACAGAATTACGAGCAGTACCGAAAAAGCAGTGGCATTTACCGGCTCGTTTACCTTCCCCTCTCCTTTTGCAAAAAACTTATTTATCTTGCTTCCCGGCAATATATTATCATTACCGAGTGCCTGCAAGATTCTCGGAGCGACAATAGCCGAACTTATTGCAGACGAAATAGTGGCTGCGGCTAATCCGATGGGTATGATGGGACCCCATAAAGCTATTTTGCTCATTATTAGCGGATCGGATGCGAGAGCACTCATAGGAGCGCTACTGTGTAATTTTATGGCAACTATTATGTATATGAACATACCGGTTACCGTAGCCGTAAGAATCCCCACGGGAATCGAACGCTCCGGCTTCTTTAAATCACCGGATAACCCCACACCTGCAGCCATTCCCGTAAAGGCTGGGAATATAATTGCAAACACTTTAAACATGGGATCCGCACCGCTTATTTTGAATGTTAACGGAACGGTTGTTGTTCCGGGCAACGGTTTTCCAAACAAAAACAGAATTATGGAAACTATCAAAATCAGGAACACCCCCCAAAGTATGTTCACCCCCATATTAGCACCCTTCCACAGTTGAATCCATGTAATCAAGCCGAAAAAAAGAAGACTGATTATTCTCAGATCAATCCATATTCCGTATTTTGCCATTAGATACTGATTAACCGGTCGAAAAGCTTCTGCAAAAGCAACCATATAAAAAGCAACGGATATCGCTCGGGCAAAATAGAGGGAAATACCTATGGAACCACCTATGATTTTACCGAATGATCTGCTTATTATGTAGTATTCTCCTCCCCCCTCCACACGCATATTCGTCGCGATTTCGGAAATTGCAAGAGCTGTTGGTATTGTTATCAGATGAGCTATGATAACCAAGAGAATAGTACCGATAAGCCCTGCATTTGAAACGGCATAACCGAATCTTAAAAATAGAATGGCACCTAAAATCGTGCTGAGGGAAGCTAAAAAAACGGGTGTAGTACCAAACCCGTATCCTCTACTCTTGTTTTTTCCCATAGGTTTAATATAGCATTGCCGTGAAATTAGTCAAGTATTTATGTTTTTGGAAAAGTAGATAGGTATAGCGACTGCGTCGCAAGTGGGAAGTTAGAAGTAAGAAGTTAGAAATAGTAGGTAGAAGAAATATAATAAAATCGATTGCATATTTAACTTCTTAGTTCTTAGTTCTCACTTTTCACTTCTTAGTTCTAACTTCTTACTTCCTACTTATATTAGAACACCCCGTCGCTACGCGACACCCCTCTATAGAGGGGAATTTACACTAATGTCACCCTGAATTTAGTTCAGGGTCTCATTGAGATTCCGGATCAAGTCCGGAATGACCGATTGTAAATAGCCTCGTTTACATTGTTCTCATGTTATTGAAGTATGACATCCTATATTTCTATCAATTTCAATATACAAAATTGGTAAATATGTCTTTACCTCTTACCATTTGTATAATTTAAAAAGGGGGCACATTATATATGCCCCCTTTATTAATAAGATTATTCCCTTGTAAATATAATAGATCCGGATAGACCGTGGAAAAAGAGGAAGACCGATGCAAGAGCAAAAAACCAATTTATATTAGGGAGAAAGTAATAGATAAAGAACATAGCAAGATATACACCGAAAGCGGTGAAATGCCCCGCTTTATAAAACAGTTGATACTCACGCTCATCCATTTTATTTTTTCTGAATATAACGAGCAACGCAATAAGTGAAAAAAGAACAATCCCCTTATCTCCCATAAGTAAAATCCCGATGAACGTAATAATTCCGATTATAAGTTCCGTTACAAATCTTGCCATTAGATTTTCTCTGAAATTCTTCATTTTACCTCCTTTGAAAACTTTTCCAAATAAAATAGATCCTCCACACTTGTTTGAAAAAAATCCGCCATCTTCAGTGCATTCAAGACCGAAGGAATAAACTTGCCGTTTTCTATCGCATTTATTGATTGTCGGCTCATCTCGATAGCTTTGGCAAGATCATCCTGCGTTACGCTTCTCTTTGCCCTCCATTCTTTTAACCTGTTTCTTAGTTTCATATTTCACTCCTTTGCATTTGAGATAATATATAC
>WFRF01000112.1 GCA_015486655.1 Caldifarciminota bacterium
ATTTAGGTATATTTTAGGTATTTACAAGATACATTGATACCACCGGGTTTTCAATGTTAAGGTTAATATAATCTCCGCTCAATTACCGGTCTCTTTGCAATATTGTTTGTAGCTCAAGTCTTTTCCGTGGTGGTAAATATATCTTGTGAAACCGGTGATCAGCCATTGGCAATACTTGTTGCCATTCATTATCATATTACAGGGGCTATCGTTTTTACTTTTCACTTCTTAGTTCTTACTTCTTATCGGGTGACATTATTCAAAATCCCTCAGTCCGGTAAAACCGGACAGCTCCCCTTAAGAGGAGCAGCTATTTTTAGAAATAATTATGGACTTGTAATTGAGAAGTGAAAAGTTAAGTATGTAATTAATTATCATTACTGACTACTTATAACTTCCTACTTGAGATGGAGTCTCATTAATTGTAAAATAGTTCTTTGGATCACCGAGTGGTTAATATGTCTGTACCTATCTACTCAAATTCCTCTTTTCAAATTGACAATCAATGAAATAGTGGTTTAATATAATATATTGTAACATAAAGGATTAAATATGGCGCATAATCATCAACATAATATGGTAAATTATAATCGGGCATTTTCCATTGGGGTTATTCTCAATGTCGCTTTTGTAATCATTGAAGCGGTTTATGGCATACTTGCCGGGTCTCTTTCCCTTATAGCCGATGCAGGGCATAATCTCAGCGATGTAATAAGCCTGCTTCTTGCATGGGGGGCAAGCGTTCTTGCCACAAAAGCAGCAACAAACAGGAGAACTTACGGATTCAGGAAGGTAACAGTTATGGCTTCTCTGTTTAGCGGAGTTCTTCTTTTAGTTACACTAGGAGGTATTGTTTGGGAAGCGGTGCGGAGGCTTTTGCATCCAAAACCCATAGGGGGGCTTGAGATCATTATTGTTGCGGCAGTGGGAGTTGTAATTAATACGTTTACCGCCCTTCTTTTTATAAGGGATCAGGAGCATGATCTAAATATACGCGGGGCATTTCTACACATGGCTGCCGATGCAGGTGTTTCTTTAGGCGTTGTAATTGCCGGAGTTATTATTCTGCTGAAGGGATGGTTATGGGTTGATCCCGTAATGAGTCTCCTAATTGTATTGGTTATTCTGATAGGGACAAAAAGTTTGCTCCGTGATTCCATAAATTATGCCATAGATGCGGTCCCCAAAGGAATAAAAGTGGAGGACGTTAAAAATTACTTGCTAGGGTTGGAGAATGTTGATAGTATTCATGATTTGCATGTATGGCCATTGAGCACAACGGAGACCGCTCTTACGGTACATCTCGTTCTTAAAACGGATTTGCTGGACAATGATTTTTTGAGTAATATACAGGAACATCTGCACGATAAATTCGGCATTGAGCATTCCACCATACAGATTGAGACGACAAAAGGGGATAACAACTGTATGCTTAGTGAAGAATGTTAAAATTTCTATAGTTGTATTCCCAAAAAATTGACAAATATATTTTTTTAATTTATAATATTTTAAAAAGGAGTTATTATGAGAAAATGTATTTGTGGTTTCAAAAGTGTATTTATTTATTTAGTATTTTTCCTCATTTTGATTCTGAATTTCTCCGATTTATATGCGTCGCATGGTGATGTGTTATGGGATAAAACATACGGAGGAACAGGTAATGATTACGGTTATTCTGTCAAGCAGACAATTGACGGTGGTTTTATAGTTGCAGGATGTACTGATTCTTACGGTGCGGGTAATTTTGATTTTTATGTAGTAAAAACCGATATAAACGGAGATACTGCATGGACAAGAACATTTGGCGGAAGCAACGATGATATCGGATATTCGGTTTGTTTGACGCGTGATAGCGGATATGTAATATCAGGTTTTACATCTTCCTTTGGTGCCGGGGATTACGATGTTTATTTGATAAAACTCGACAAAAACGGTAATACAATTTGGACAAAAACTTACGGGGATACGAGTAATGAATCGGGTAATTCCGTTCAACAGACTAGTGATGGTGGTTTCATAATAGCCGGTTATACAAATTCTTACGGTGCAGGTGCTTTTGATTTTTATCTAATAAAAACGGATTCAACCGGCGATACACTATGGACAAGGACCTACGGTGGTGGAAATTGGGACCGTGCTTATTCCGTCCAACAGACGGATGACGGTGGCTATGTAGTAGTAGGCTATACAAGTTCATTCGGTTCGGGCGGAGATGATATTTACCTGGTAAAAACGGATTCAACCGGCGATACATTATGGACAAGGACCTACGGAGGGACAGGTACTGATGATGGTGAATTTGTTCAACAGACTAGTGATGAAGGCTATATAATTGTCGGGTATACAACTTCTTATGGTGCAGGTAATGGAGATGTTTATTTAATTAAAACGAATTCAAATGGTGACACGTTATGGACGAAAACATATGGCGGGAGTAGTGATGATGCAGGTTATTCCATTCAACAAACGGATGACGGGGGATATATAATAGGAGGTTATACAAGGTCATTCGGTGCCGGAAATACTGATTTTTATCTAATAAAAACGGATTCAACCGGCGATACACTATGGACAAGAACATATGGAGGATCCAATTATGAATTTGGATACTCCGCTCAACAAATAAACCATAATGGTTATATAATGACGGGCCGGACAGCTTCTTACGGAGCCGGTAATAATGATATTTATCTCATAAAAATTAATGATTTTTATATTATTCAACCCAACGGAGGAGAATATGTTATAGGAGGGGAACCTTATGATATTATTTGGAATAACATATCTGTAAGTGATTCAATATGTATATACTATTCCACCGACAGCGGAGCAACATATCCCGATCTTATCGGAAAGATGTATAACACATCGGAATATGATACCGTATTTACATGGAATGTCCCCAATATAGATTGTAAATCGGCAAAGGTAAAAGTGATAACATTTCAGCACGGAGGCTCCTCTTTATTTAAGACAAGTGAAAATGTATTCATAATTGACTCGGATTCGCCCTCCTCCTTTTCTCTTATTTCCCCCGTTGACTCGGATACGACAAGTATAACGCCTTTATTTGAATGGCAAAAATCAAGCGATTCTGCTTCGGGGCTTTCGCATTATGAAATATATGTGGATAACAACTTTTTGGAAAATTCTCAGGATACATTTTTTAAGCCCGATGTTAATAATAGATTAGCGGCAGGGTGGCATACATGGTATGTAAAGGCCGTTGATAATGCGGGGCTTAATACGAGTTCTCTGGATACATTTAACCTTTTTACGGCATCATTCCATCTGTTATCTCCTCCTGACAGTGATTGGAGTAATCAATCTTTCCCCTCCTTTTCTTGGGAAGCATTTTCTCCTCCTGCGGGTTTGAATTTAACGAAATATCAATTGTTAATTAATAACAATGTCGATAGGGATAGTATTCCACCGTCCGATACAACAATTACATCATCTGCTTATCTCGGCAACGGTACATATTCGTGGTATGTCCGAGCCGTAACTGATGACAGTACGGAATGGCCTTCAACGGAGGTTAGAACCATAGGGATAGATAAAACGGCACCTAACTCATTCGATCTGATATCTCCCGTTGACAGCACCGCTACGGATACGCTGCCTGCATTTGTATGGCATTCATCCCTTGATGGGCTATCGGGTATAGAAAAATATGAACTATGGATAGACGATTCATTGACGGCGGATAGTATACATGATACGGCATGTTCATCTGCAACGATTCATACGGGGGGAACACACTCTTGGTACATAGTGGCAGTTGATAAGGCAGGGAATGAAACGCAATCCGGCGAAACGGGTGTATTTACGGTTGATACACAAGCTCCTGTTGTGCCGGTTCTTATTGCTCCGGATAATGGAATGGTAACAAATGATACGCTGCCTCATTTGATGACATTTGTATGGAGTAAAGTGGCAAAAAAACTTTTGAGTAAAGAAACTGTTAAAAACAAAAACAGAGGTTCACTTGTAAGATATAATTTGGAGATGATAAACGGTTCCGACACGACGGTTTACGATTCGCTCACAGATACAACCCTTACATTAAATATGTTATCGGAAGGTAATTACAAATGGCATGTACAGGCGTTTGATGAAGCGGGCTATTACAGTCTGTATTCAGGTTTTTATACATTTGTCATAGATACGACGGCACCTGGTTCATTTGATTTGATATCTCCCGTTGACAGCACCGCTATGGATACGATGCCTGCATTTGTTTGGCATTCATCCCTTGACGGGTTATCGGGTATAGAAAAATATGAACTATGGGCAGACGATTCATTGACGGCGGATAGTATACATGACACGACATGTTCATCTGTAATTATTCAAACGGAAGGGATCCACTCGTGGTATATTATTGCAGAGGATAGTGCGGGGAACAGAAAACAGTCCGATGAAACGGGCATATTTACGGTTGATGCGCAGATTCCTCAAACACCGACATTGATTTCACCTGAGGACAGCTCTATTTTGAGTTCCACTTCACAGATACTAATGTGGGGGAGTGTAAGCAAAGCCGCTGCGAAGAAGGGAATGGCAGGGGACAGGAAAAGGATAGATAATAACAGAGGTTCACTTGTAAGGTATAATTTGGAGATGATAAACGGTTCCGACACGACGGTTTACGATTCACTTGCCGATACCACCCTTACATTAAATATGTTATCGGAGGGCAATTATAATTGGCATGTACAGGCATTTGATGAAGCTGGATACCACAGTCTGTATTCGGGCTATTATATATTTACCGTAGATACAACGGCACCAGCCATAACAAATACGACGGTAATAAACGATACGGTTTCTCCTGGACCTTTTGCCATTTACAGCAAGGTTACCGATAACGAAGGTGTAGATACGGTAAAGTTGTGGTATAAGACTAGCCTTGATACCGTTTGGACAAATGTTAATATGGCTTTCACGGGAGACACTAACACATATTCGGGTGAAATCCCTGCACAGACACACGGAGATACAATATGGTACTATATTGGGGCGAAAGATATAGCCTCGCCTGCAAACGTTGTAACGGATCCTTCAGGAGCGCCCACGAACAGCTATTCATTTGTATGCAGCATTACGGGGATAGCCGAATCTAAAGTAAAGACTCCCGCATCTTACTTCATAAAAACGGTAAATTCCAACTTAACGGGAAGCGGTGTTAGAATAGAATACGGTTTACCGAGAAAGGGTGATGTGGAACTTACAATTTACGGTTTAACGGGAAGGAAAGTAGTAACATTAGCGAAAGGCTTTTACAAAGCCGGAATATACAGGGTGAATTGGAACGGGAGAAACGCAAAGGGAGTTGCAGTAAAGAGAGGAGTCTATATAGCGGAGTTCAAATCCGGAGACATAAGAAAGGCACTAAAGATAGTTAACATTAAGTAGATATGAATCACAAAGGGGCAGTTTCCACTGCCCCTTTATCAATTCCCTCACTTAAATTCAATAAAAAAATCCCGAAAAAATAAAAAAATAATCTCACATATCGGCTTTTAATTAAATTGCATTGGATGATTGTGTCTGAGGTTATAGCCAATTTGCTATGTATAAGCCGGATTACAAGACATTTGGAGTCCATGAATGTAATAAGGGCATTGTATATATGTAAGATAAAAAAAATACTTTAATAGTTGACATTTATTTTTTTTTGTCTTAGAATGAAATATGGAGAAAGTCGGTAAAAGTCGGGAAGTCTTGAAAATAGGAGTTTTATGGGTTATTCGGGACAATTGACATACACGGTAGATAACGATAACAGATTGTTGATCCCTGCCAAACTCAGAAACCACCTCTTTGTTGATGGAGAAAAAGGCAAGGTAACCATTACAAGGGGTTTTGACAGGAATATTATTATATTCAACCAATCCCAATGGAAAGCCTTTGAGGAGTCCCTGTACAAGTATCCGAGAAAAGGCGACTACCGAAAGATTATAAATTGGTTTATCGGTTCAGCTGAAACTGTTGATGTTGATTCCCAGGGACGGATAAAAATTCCCGAGTTTCTCCTGAAAGAGTTTGATATCAAAAAACACGTTGTTATTACCAAGGACAAAAACGCTCTCTTGTTGTGGGATCCCGATGTTTATGCAGAATACATTAAGACGATTAGAAGGGATTTTGAAAAGATAGTTGATGAAATGGAGATGGATTTTTGATGAGAATTGCAAGCAGAAGAGAAAAGAATACGGTAATTATTTCAATCTACGGTACTATTCTGAGAGACGATGTAAACACAATCATCGGTAGATTACATTCGTATTTTGACAGAGGCTGCAGATACTATGTCATAGATTTAAGGCACACGAGACATGTCCATTATATACTCGGGTACAGGCTGAGCGAGTTTAAAAGAAGAGTCGATTCCCTGGGGGGGCAATTCAATCTTGTTATAGGCTCAAAATATATAATACAAATCTTGAGATTATCAGGTGATGACTGGCTTTATTCGTTGTCGAAAAGTCAAAAACAAGCTTTAACCAAAATCCTTAATTATAGGAGAGGTAATGCTTGAGCATATACCTGTTTTGTTGAATGAATCAAAAGAATTTATATGTTCCGATCTGCTTGAAGGTACGATAGTAGACTGCACATGCGGAGCCGGAGGGCACTCAAAAGCATTTCTTGAAAATTCGAATGATAATGTGAATGTTATCTGTATTGATAGAGACCGAGACGCCATTGAGATTGCAAAAAAAAATCTAAGTGAATACATCGGAAGGATAGAATTTATGAATACCAGATTCAGTGAAATTGAAAAGTTATTTGATGAAAAGAGTGTCAAAAGAGTCTTTTATGATCTCGGGATTTCAACTATGCAGATTGATCTTTTTGAAAAAGGTTTTACATACAAGCGAGAGCAAAATCTCGATATGAGAATGGGGGAAAGTGATATTACCGCCTATAAAATAGTTAACGAATATCCCCTTGATGAACTCGTTAAAATATTCCGTGTATACGGACAGGAAAGATTTTCAAAGAGAATAGCCGAAAATATAGTTAACGAAAGAGGCATTAAACCCATAGAAACAACAACCGAATTAGCATTAATAGTGAGAAAGTCCGTGCCGAGAAGTATGGAATTGAAATCTTTAAGCAGGATTTTTCAGGCAATCAGAATTGTTGTAAACGATGAATTAACGGAACTGGAAAATTCACTGAGGATAAGCTTGGACAGGTTGCCTGCCGGGGGAAGAATTGCCGTTATAACGTATCATTCCCTTGAAAGAAATATTGTGAGAGGTTTAACAATGACAATGGGCAATGTGAAAGTCAGGAAGAAAAACCCTTCCAGGGATGAGATTAAAAACAACAGACGAGCAAGAAGTGCAAAATTATATAAAATAGAGGTATTATGAGCAATGGTCATAAAGTCGCGATAATTGTTTTATGCCTGTTTTTATACCTTTTTATGAGGATAGTGCATGATAGAACCATGCTTGAATATGGGAAATTGAGGCGGGAAGAGATAAAATTGTCGAAGGTTCGGGAAACCTATAAGAGCAAGCGAGATTCACTTATAACATACCAAAGGATAGTAGGCATAGCGAAAAGCAATTTGAACATGATTTTCCCCAAGGGAAATCAAAAGAAGGTGATCGAATAGATGAAAGACAATAATCGTCTGATCGTTATAAAACTGTCAATTATGGTATTTTTCTTTTTGATTGTAACCAGGTTGATTATTGTTCAAATAGTTAAGGGAGGGGACTACTATAAAAAGGCAAAATCGGTTGAACTAAAAAAGGTCGTTCTTGAGCCCAGCAGAGGAAAGATAATGGATTCCCACGGTATTGTACTTGCATCTTCATATGCGAGTTACTCAATTTTTACATATAACAATTGGGTTAAAAATAAAAGTTTTATGGCAAGACAGCTGTCAAGAACGGGATTGATTTCATTTGATGAAGCATTGAACGAATTGGAACGACCGGGATTCAATTGGATTATAAGAGGATTGGGAAAATCAAGGTGTAAGAAGATTGTTAGGGACATAAACAGATATGGGATTAAAAGCGACTCGTTGGGATATTTCAGGGACAGAATCAGAGTATACCCGTTTAATCGGGAATTTTCTTCTGTAATAGGTGAATTAAGCGAAGACAACAGAGGGCTTTCCGGGCTGGAATACGAATACAATAAATATTTAAAAGGTATGAGAGGCTGGGCAGTTTTTCAGACACATCCCAACGGCGCAATATATATGAAGAGTAATTATCCCATGAAGAAAGAAAAAGACGGTGATGATATAATTTTAACAATAGATAAGAATTTGCAGGATCTCGTTTATGCCGAGGTAAAGAGAACCGTTGAAAAATATAAAGCAAAAGGGGGATGCGCAATTATTATGAACCCACGTAATGGTGATATCCTCGCAATGGTCAATTATCCCACATTTAATGCCGGGAGTAGTGATTCTACTGATAATTACTATAAAATGAACAGAGCTGTGTCATTTAATTTTGAACCGGGATCTATTTTTAAAATTGTAACATTGTTCGGAGCTTTAACAAACAGAGTGGTGAGGTTGGGGGATACCCTTGTCGATTCAACGGGTAAAATCCTTGTTGACAGAATTATGATTAGAGATGCCGAAGAACACAGTATTTTAACGGTTAACCAATCATTTTATGAATCCAGTAATGTGGGAATGGTAAAACTGGCGCATAAATTGGGGAAACAGAAGTTTTATTCTTATATCAAGCTCTTCGGCTTCGGTTCCAGAACGGGAATTGATTTACCGGGAGAGGAGAGGGGAATTTTGCGTTCTCCCGACAGATGGAAAAATATTGATTTCTCTACAATAGCATTCGGGCAGGGGATAGCCGTTACTCCCATACAGATTACAGCAGCGTATGCAGCCATTGCAAATGGAGGTAAATTGTTAAGACCGCACATTGTAAAAGAAATAAAAACGGGGGATAGAATTATATACAAACGAAAACCAGAAATTATAAGAAAAATCTCGGATAGACGCACAATAGAAATTCTTAGAAAAATGTTGGTAACGGTTGTTGACAGTGGAACGGGAAAGAACGCAAAAATTGCTGGACTTGAAGTAGCGGGAAAGACGGGTACTGCTCAGCAGAGCGTCCCCGGCAAGGGATATACGGGGGCCATTGTTTCGAGTTTTGTCGGATTTTTCCCCGCTGATAATCCTCAATTTGTATTGACAATTGTGATAGACAGACCCAGAAGGGCTCGATTTGCTTCCGTTGTCGCTGCTCCTTGTTTCGGTGCTATAGGTAATAAAATATCAACCATGAGTCCCTATGTGGAGAGGGTATTCGCAAAAAGATGAAACTTAAAGATATTTTGTCGGGAGTCAATTTTGATTTAATCAGAGGTAATCTCGATACTGAAATTACCAATATTGACTATGATTCCAGAAAGATAAAAGCAAGCGGGTTGTATATTGCAATTAAATGGACGCATATCGACGGACACGATTTTATTAATCAAGCAATTAAAAATGGAGCAAAAGCGGTTGTTACGGACAAAACCGTTGAAGTAGCGGATAAAGGTATTACAATTGTGAAGGTCAATGACAGTTATAAGAATCTGTTTGCCTTGTCATCGAATTTTTACGGCAATCCCATGGAAAAATTAAGTATCATAGGTATAACCGGTACGAATGGAAAAACAACGACCACATACCTCTTAAAATCTATTTTTGAGATGAACGAAAAGGTGGCTGTAATAGGTACAATTAAATATATTATAGGCGATAAGGTTAAACCAGCTCCGAATACAACACCCGATGCACTGATACTAAACAGACTCTTTGACGAAATCGTAAATAGCGGTATCAAAACTGTTATAATGGAGGTTTCATCCCATTCAATTGCCCTGGGTAGAATTAACGGAATGGAATTCGATACCGTGGCATTTACTAATTTGAGCAGAGAACACCTGGATTTTCACGGCAACATGGAGAATTACTTTGCCGTTAAAAGTAAATTATTTAAAGAATTTGTTTCCCAAAGAAAAATCGTAAACATAGATGATGAATACGGAAAGCGATTATATGACATGATTAGCGGGAATAAATATTCATATTCCATAAAGAAAAAAGCCGATTTCTTTGCGGAGAATATTAATGTTAGCAAAAACGGCATCAAATTTAATCTTGTTATTGAAGGGGAAAAAGTCGGTATAATTTCAAAATTACTGGGAGAATACAATGTTGCGAATATAGTTTTGGCTTCGGCTGTGGCATTTCTTAAAGGATTTACCGCCGAGAATATCAAAAGAGGCATTGAGAAAGTGGATTCCGTTGAAGGCAGAACGGAGTTAATTGAAGGCAAGTCAAGCGGAATTGATGCCATTGTTGATTATGCCCATACACCGGATGCCCTTGAAAGACTTTTGGAATTTGCAAAGAGCGGAAGCCATTGGAATAGAATTATACTTGTTTTTGGCTGCGGAGGAGAAAGAGACAGGGAGAAAAGACCCCGAATGGGGACCATTGCATGCAAATATGCCGATGAAATTATAGTTACCAACGATAATCCCAGGGGAGAATCACCGGAGAAGATCATTGAAGAGATAAAAAACGGGATGAAATGCGATTTTAAGGTAGAAACAGACCGTTCAAAAGCAATAGAGGTCGCTATTAATAGTGCAAAAAAAGGTGATCTTGTGATTGTAGCGGGAAAAGGGCACGAAAATTATCAGATAATCGGGAATAAAAAGAGATATTTCAGTGACAGAGATGAGATTTTAAAGAGGTTAAAATGAAACCCGTTGAATTTAATGACTTTTTAAAGAACATAGATTACATAGACGTTAACGGGAACGTGAATGGCCATATAAGAGGGGTAGAGATAAATTCCCGATATATTGAAAAGGGGGATCTGTTTTTTGCCTTGGAAACAGGGAGCAGAAGCGGGACGATTTATGCCGAGGATGCGATTAAGAGAGGAGCAGTTGCCGTGATCACGGAAAGAGATATAGATGTGCAACCAAATGTTAAAGTTCCCAATTCTCTTGATGCTCTCACTGATTTTGCAAGGTACTACAGAAGTCTTTTCTCTCCGGAAGTAATCGGCATTACGGGAAGTGTAGGCAAAACAACGGTGAAGGAGATGTTATCCGTTATATTGGGTTCGAAGTATAAAACAATAAAAAACAGAGGTAATTTGAATAATCATATCGGTCTGCCCTATTCAATATTCGGCATTGAACAGGATACTGAATTTGCACTTTTCGAGATGGGAATGAACCATGTGGGGGAGATTGAACACTTAACCGAGATTGCAAAACCCAATATGGCGGTGATTACATCAATCGCACCGTGTCATATAGGCTACTTTAAAAATATAGATGAAATATTCGAGGCTAAGCTGGAACTTTATCGGAAGTTACCGCGAGGCGGACTATTCTTCTTAAATGCTTATGATGAAAGATTGAAACATATGAAAAGAAGGAAAGATATAGATCATATTGTTATAGGTGATGGCGGTGATTATGAGATAAAGGATGTTGTTGAGAGTAAAAATTCGATTGAATTCACCATTAATAATGTAAAATTCGGCATACCGATAATCGGGAGATTCAATGTTATTAATGCTTCACTTGCCGCCGCTGTGGGTGATAAACTTGGTGTAAGCTTAAACGAATCTGCTGCAATAATGAAAGACTACAAGAGCATTGAGGGCAGAATGAACATTCTGAATGTGAATAATATTACCGTTATTGATGATACGTACAATGCCAACCCAACGGCATTTAAAAATATAATTGAGTATATAAAAAATAATTACGAAGGAAGGAAATTTGCCGTAATAGGGGATATGCTGGAGCTGGGCAAGTACTCGGAATATTATCATCGGGAATTGGGGAAAGAACTCTCCGTTGCCGGTTTCAGTACGGTTTTATATAAAGGTGATTATTTCAAAAATATAAAAGCCGGAGCGGAGAAGATAAAGGTTGATAAATTAAGTGAAAAAGCTTTAAACAATATGCTGAATTCACTAAATGAAGGAGATGTTGTTCTGTTTAAAGGGTCCAGAGGAATGAGAATGGAAAAGTGGCTGGAGAAATTCTTAAAAGGATTAAATTATGATTTATAATATTATTGTCCCGCTTTTAAAAGGGTCGATACTGTCTAATCTATTAAGATACATAACATTCCGTTCCATTTATGCGGCGGTTACTTCTCTTTTGATTTCATTTATTGCCGGACCGTATGTGATAAGATATTTAAAGAAATATCACATAGAGGATAATGTCAGGGAATATTCTCCCGAGAGCCATAACGGGAAGAAGGGAACGCCTACAATGGGAGGCATTCTTATCATCATATCTATTCTTATTCCGGCATTGTTATGGGCGGATCTCACAAATAAATATGTCCTTATAATGCTGTCGGGTATCACTTTTGCCGGGCTTTTGGGTTTTGTGGACGATCTTGTTAAACTTAAAAGAAATAAGGGAATGAAAACATGGGTCAAACTGTCTTCTCAGATAATCATTTCTCTGGGGCTTGGGATATGGGTTTATTATGCTCATTTAAAACCCGGATATGAGTCGCTCACAAATGTCTTATTTATAAAAAATCTGTTTTTAAATCTAGGGATATTCTATATTCCGTTTATAATGATTGTAATTATAGGCAGTTCCAATGCAGTCAATTTAACCGATGGTCTTGACGGCCTTGCAATAGGTATATTTGCACTTGCAATTGCAAGTTTCATATTGTTAAGCTATGCCATTGGTAATGTTAAAATATCCGATTATTTGAATCTTTTGTATTTGCCGGGGAGTGGTGAATTAACCGTTATCCTGGCGTCAACTGTCGGTGCATCTCTGGGATTTCTGTGGTTTAACGCCCATCCTGCCGAGATATTTATGGGAGATACGGGTTCGCTCGCTCTGGGAACAATTCTCGGTTTATCAGCCGTTTTACTAAAACAGGAGATACTGTTGATATTTATAGGAGGGGTTTTTGTGCTTGAAGCGGGTTCGGTGCTTTTGCAGGTGACAGGCTATAAATTAACGGGTAAAAGAGTACTTAGAATGGCACCTCTTCATCATCATTTCGAGATGAAAGGATGGCCCGAAACAAAGATAGTGATTAGGTTCTGGATTATAGAGATTCTTTTCATACTATTTGCGCTAAGTACGTTAAAAATCAGGTAATTATGAAGATAACAGTTTTAGGAATAGCGAGAAGCGGAATATCAGCGGCAATGGCAGCCGTAAGACTCGGACATGAACCTTTTATGAGTGATTTCGGTGTGCCGGAAAAGAGATTTATTGATGAGATAGAAAAAATGAGAATACCCTATGAAATCGAAAAACATTCCGAAAGGGTTTTTGAGTCGGATGTAATTGTTGTAAGCCCCGGTGTGCCCTCGAATGCGCCTGTTATCGCAGAAGCGAAAAAAAGAGGGAAGAGAGTCATATCCGAAATTGAGTTTGCTTATGAAAATTTCGAAGCTCCTGTTATAGCTGTTACAGGAACAAACGGAAAAACAACTACCACCACATTGATATACAATATGCTTATTGCTTCCGGCAAAAAAGCCTTGATCGGCGGCAATATTGCTCCGGGTATTCCTTTATCCAATTTCATATTAGAGGATAAAGACGTCGATTATATTGTTGCGGAAATAAGTACATTTCAATTGGAACTGATTGATAAATTTAATCCTATAATTTCAGTGCTTACGAACATATCTCCCGATCACATAGACAGACACAAAACCATGGAAAATTATATCAAAGAAAAAATGAAAATATTTAAAAATCATGGAAAAAGCGATTATTCCGTTTTCAACAATGAAGATCTAAATACAAGGAAAAACCTGTTTATGATAAAGGGGCAACATTACAGGTTTTCTTCTAAGAAAATATTAAACAAAGGCGCATATCTTAAAAACGAGCATTTGTTTTTTCATGACGGGGAAAATGAAACGGAAATATGTTCGTTAAATGACATTAAACTTCCCGGTATCCATAATGTGGAAAATGTTCTTGCAGCTGCTTGTGCGGCAATGCTTGCCGGAGGTTCTTCGGAAGGAATAAGAAAGGCCATACGGACAACAAACAGCATTCCTCACCGTTTAGAGTATTTGGGGCAGATTAAAGGGGTGCATTTCTACAATAACTCCATGTGCACAAATCCCGTAGCATTCAGGAAGAGCATAGAAGCCCTGTCATCGAAAAACATCGTGCTAATTGCAGGTGGCAGAGAAAAGAATACGGGATTGGGGGATATGGGTAAAGCCATAGTTGAGCACGTTAAGTACTGTGTTTTGATTGGAGAATTAAAGGAACGACTTGAAAAGGAATTAAAGAGATACGGTTATACAAATTACTATAAGACAAATGATTTCGAAGAAGCGGTGCGTAATGCATTTAAACTGGCAAAGAAAGGAGATGTAGTCATGTTGTCTCCCGGAGCGGCGAGTTTTGATATGTTTAATAGTTTCGAGGACAGAGGGAACAAGTTTAAAGCTATTTTTAATATAATGAAGAAGGAATATGAAGATTGATAGAGTGTTATTTTTGGATATTATAGTTATATTGCTATTCGGCTTACTTATGGTTTTATCATCCCTCGGCGGATTCATAATGTTTAGCGATAACTTTTTCAAGGGCAGTTTAATGTTTTTGAAACAATTGATGATTGCGGGTGTTGGATTTATTGTGATGCTTGGTATAAGCAAACTTGAATATAAAGAAATCGAAAAATGGGTAAAGCCGACATTTTTCCTTGCCATATTTTTGCTTATAATTGCGCTTGTTATCGGCAGAGGCGTCGGAGGTGTAAAGCGTTGGTTGGTTTTCGGGCCTGTCAGTTTCCAGCCTTCCGAGTTGGCTAAGTATGCGCTTGTACTGTTCCTGGCAGCTGCTTATCACAAAAAATCAGATGAGATAAGCAACCCTGCCGTAAGAATCGGATATTTCTATACGCCCATTGCAGCTGTTGTTGTACTTGTTGTTCTGGAACCGAATTTCGGGACAGCGTTTGTTATATCCATACTTTCACTGACAATGTTGTTTATAATGGGATTTGATTTGAAGGAATTGGGTATTCTCGTACTCATGGCGATTGTTGTGCTTGCAATCGGGATAATTGTAACTCCTTATGCCAGAATGAGGGTTACTGCATTTCTCAATCTCCACGGGGCAAAAGCTCCGGGTACGCAATCGACGTATTCGATCTATGCAATAGGTTCCGGGCGGCTCTTCGGTTTGGGATTAGGCTCGGGTATGACAAAACTTTTTTTCCTGCCGAGAGCGTATACTGATTTTATCTTTTCCGTTGTTGGTGAGGAACTGGGTTTTGTGGGAACAATATTCATTATTGCAGCTTATTTGGTCTTAATAGTGAGGGGGATGAAAATAGCGAAGTTAAGCGGGGATAGTTTCGGGTTTTTAGCTTCATACGGTATAACATTGACTATTGCCTACTATGTTATTTTTAACATTCTTATTGCTCTGAAGTTATTCCCGGTTACAGGTCTGCCTCTACCGTTTATAAGTGTAGGGGGTTCAAGTTTGATTATTACGCTGGCATCAATGGGTGTTCTTTTAAGTATTTCAAAATCAGGAGATTATATAAGGGATGAAAACAGTTTTCATAGCCTCAGGAGGAACGGGAGGACATATTTTCCCGGGCCTACTGCTGGCTAAACAGCTTAAGAGAGATTTTATGATCTATTTTGTAGGAAATAAAAACGGAATGGAATATGATATTGTAAACAGGGAAGGGTATAAATTTTTACACATACCTTCACATGGCTTTGTGGGGAAATCGTTGTATATTAAAATTAAAGCGTTAATGTACAATAAGATATCTTTTATGATAAGTGTATTTTACATAATGAAATACAAACCTGCATTTGTCATAGGGACCGGAAGTTTTACGGAAATTCCCGTGGGATTGGCATCGGCATTTACGGGAACACCTCTCTTTATAACAGAACAGGACAGTTATCCGGGGATTGCAACACGAATGTTGTCCATATTCGCAAAGAAGGTATTTTTATCGTATGAAAACAGTGTGCAATATTTAAAGAGAAAGGATAATACCGAAGTTGCCGGAACATTATCAAAAGTGAGTAAAACAAAAAAAACAGAGGATGAAATCAAAATAGAGCTGGGTATAAAAAGGAGAATGAAAGTGATTTTGATTTTCGGCGGCAGCAGGGGAGCGAGGGCTATTAATTCCGTAATGTTGGAAATACTTAAAAGCGGTTTGCCGAAGGATATTTTTATTATTTGGCAGACGGGTAAAGATAACTATGAGGAGATAAAAAGAGAGTCTCCCGATTTTAACGGTATTATTAAGCCTTTTATATACAATATGCCCGAAATATATAGCATTGCGGATCTTGTCATTGCCCGTGCGGGGGCATGCACCCTGGCGGAGATGTCCGATTACAGGAAAGCGGCGATTCTCATACCGTTTCCCTCCGCGGCACATGATCATCAAAGGAAAAATGCCGCTTACTACGAATCGTACGGTGCGGCTGTTGTAATGGATGAAAGAGAACTTGATGCTCAAAAATTGAAAAGCAAAATTATGGAACTTATTTATAACGAAAAGAGATTGAAAGAGATGGGCAATAAAAGCCATAATCTTCACAATCCCGATTCCGTGGACAAGGTCGTAAAAACAATTCTCAGGAGTGTAAGATATGTTTAGAGATACAAAAAAAATTCATTTTGTGGGGATAGGGGGGATTGGTATGAGCGGAATTGCAGAGGTTTTAATAAATCTTGGTTTCGATGTAAGCGGTTCCGATATCCGGGAGAGTGATATTGTCGCTCATCTAAGAGAACTCGGGGCAAAAATAAATATCGGCCACAGTGAAGAAAATGTAAAAGACATTGATGTTCTTGTGTATTCGTCCGCCGTTAAAGTTGACAACCCGGAAATCGTGGAAGCTGTAAAAAGAGGTATCCCGGTTATTAAGAGGGCTGAGATGATGGGTGAGATGATGCGGTTAAAGTTCAGCATAGCAATTGCCGGAACTCACGGAAAAACAACAACAACATCAATGATAGCGGGAGAGATGTTGGAGAATAACATGGATCCCACTGTAATTGTGGGAGGAATTGTGAACAGTTTCGGAAGCAATGCGAAGCTCGGAAGCGGTAAATACTTTGTCTGTGAGGCGGACGAGAGTGACAAGTCATTTCTAAAATTGTTTCCCACAATAGCTGTTGTTACAAATATAGATGTGGACCACCTTGATAACTATTCTGGCATTGAAGACATAAAAGATGCTTTTGTTAACTACATCAATTCCGTTCCGTTTTACGGGTGTTCCATACTTTGTATGGACAACAGAAATATACAGTCAATTTTGCCTGAGATAAACAAAAGATATATTACATACGGATTTTTGCCCCAGGCAGATATTAGGGCAAAAAATATAGAGATAAAAAACTTCGGGAGCATTTTTGATGTTGAAAGCAAGGATATTTATATAAAAGGCATACGCCTTAATATTCCCGGCGAATTTAATATAAAAAATGCTCTGGCTTCCATTGCCGTGGGAATAGAATTAAACATACCGGCAGACGTTTTAAAACGTTCCATTGAGAAATTCTACGG
>WFRF01000113.1 GCA_015486655.1 Caldifarciminota bacterium
AATCTGCCTCTGACAGGGAAATGGAAACAAAAATAATACGACTTTATAAAAGAAATTTCGCAGGTTCCCCCCTTACATATGCAAGAAAATTAAGCAAATATACGGGACCTGTTTTCAGAAACGACACAAAAATTCGCGGACTTGCAAACGTAAGCGGATACAGAATTGCTGCATCTGATATAAACAATGACGGTTATCCCGACCTCCTTATTGACGGAAAGTTATTTATAAACAAGGGCGGACTGAAATTTACAGATGTAACGGAAAAAGCCGGTATTCAAACGGATTATTCGGATCGTTTCTTTTTTGCCGATTTCAACAATGACGGAAATGAGGATATACTCTTGGCTAACCATAAATCAGGTATAACAATCTATAAAAATACGGGGGACGGTACATTCAGGCTCGTATGGAAAGATACTACAATATTAAACTATTCAATGATTGCTCCTTTTAATTTCAACGGTAATTCATATGTTGATTTTTTAGTTGCAAATACCGACAAAAATGGAGATAAAATACTTTCCGTTTTTATAAATAAGGACAGTTTCTCCTTTAAGAGTAGAGATTTTTCATATGAAAACGCAAATTCAGTTAACGGGATAACAATCTTCGGAGGCAATATATACATATCAAATTCCAATATGAATGAAAATTCTTTTATTCGATTTAACCTGAAATCCTTCAAAGACTACGCAACTAATTTACACATTGCCGGAATAAACCATGACGGTTGGTGGGGGAATTCAATGGGAGCAAATGCAGATGACATTGATTGTGACGGAAGTCCTGATTTAGTGGTTTGTAATTTATCAAATCCGAATAACATTACAAATTCCGATATAACGAAAATATATACATTGAAAAACAATACATATGAAGATATGACAAGATCATCCGGAATCAAATACGACGGCGATAATATTAATCCTGTAATCGCCGATTTTAATAATGACGGTTACAACGACCTATTTATAACATCACGAAAGGGTTCTCACCTGTATTTAAACAGGGGTAACGGAACTTTTACGGATGTTACATATCTCTCAAATTCACGGCTTTATAATACATACGGTGCAATAAACATCGATTTTGATAGGGATGGTGATATGGATTTGATAACCTGTTCTCCCGACGGAGTTAAGTTGCTTGAAAATATAAGAGACAATAAAAACAGTTACTTTAATTTAAAAATTACGGGAAAACAGTCCGGCAAAGATGCATTTGGAACAAAAGCGATTCTCTTTTTTAACGATTTTAAAATCGTTAAATTTATCCATACCATTAACGGAATCGGCAATCAAAATGACAGGATCATACATTTCGGTTTGAATTTGGATTACGGCCCGATTAAAAAAATAAAAATTATATTCCCTTCAGGTAAAATTTCATATCTTTACCATGTCAAAAGAGGGGGGGTATTCAAAATAAATGAATAAAACACAACTGTCATTTGTATAAATTATGAAGAGTGATAACGAACTGTTTATCAATGTAACTAAAGGAGATGTTAATGATTTTGATCAATTGGTGGAAAGATATATGAAAAAAGCCTATTATTTCGCATACGGTTATGTGGGAGATGAGGAAGCTGCAAGGGATATATCACAGGACGCATTTGTTAAGATATTCAAAGAGAGAAATCGCTTTAATCCTGACTATAAATTCAGCACATGGTTCTTTACCGTTCTTCGTAATCTTTGTTTAAATTATATTAGAAGAAGGGATCTCCATCCTTACGTGAGACTGGAAAATAAGGGTGTGTATAAGGAAAGCGCAGATTCCAAAATAGATGTGGCTGAGGCTCTTAAGCAATTGAGTGACAGGGACAGAGAACTTTTGACATTAAAATATTTTGACGGATTTTCATACGAAGAAATTGCCGAATTAATGGGAATCCCCGTTGGAAGTGTTATGTCAGGTTTGTTTTACGCTAAAAAGAACATGAAAAAAATAATTGAGAGACTTAACAATGAATCATGAATACTATAAAATCCTTTTGGAAAAAAAGGTGAACGGAACCATATCCTCATCCGAATCGGAAACATTGGAAAAACATCTGTCGGTATGTGAAGAATGTAGAAATGATCTTAAGGAGGTGGAAAATATGAATAAGCTCCTTGAAAATCATAATTATGTATCCCCCGAAGATATATTATGGGAAAACTATAAGGAAAGCATATATGCCAAAATTGAAAGAGGTGTCGGATGGATCTTCTTTTCCGTCGGCTCAATTTTACTCATAACAATAGGACTGTTCTATTTTATAAAAGATTTTCTTCTTGATAACAAAATAAACATTATTATTCGTCTCGGTACCGGATTGTTAATAATCGGAGTTGTTGTTTTATTGGTTTCCGTAATTAGAGAACGAATATTTTTCAATAAACATGAACGATATAAGGAGGTTAAAAAATGATAATGACAACATCCGACAATATCGAAGGAAAACACATAATTAAAACATTGGGACTTGTAAAGGGAAATACAATAAGAGCCCGTCACATAGGCCATGATATTATGGCAGGACTGAAAAATATAGTCGGAGGAGAAATCAGCGATTACACAAAAATGATTGCAGAAGCCAGAGAACAGGCAATAGACAGAATGATAGATAATGCAAAGGAGATGGGTGCAAACGCAATTATAGGCGTTAGATTTACAACATCAAGTGTTATGCAGGGAGCGGCAGAACTATTGGCTTATGGAACTGCCGTTATTGTTGAGTAGTTTTATTAAAGTGTTTTTGGAATTTTTTCTTTACGGAGATATACTCATCCCCTCTTAACATCGCTTTTATATGATCAACGGAAGATGTTGAAATTATCAAATCCACTATACTTATAAGAAGAGCGGAAACAACCACACTTTTAGGTTCATTATTTAAAATTGTAAGAACAGGCAGCAATATAATAAGTATTAATCCTATTAATGCAGGCCTTTTAAATATAACAACACCCAGTGCCCACAAAAGACCTATTGTAAGCATTTCCATAGGCATTAAAGCAAGCAGAACACCAAGGGTTGTAGCCATGCCGGTTCCTCCCCTAAAGCCTATATAAATCGGATATACATGACCTATGATAGCCAGAACACCCACAAGCAATATGTAATACTGGTTTATATGTAGATATTTTGCAATATAAACAGGGACAAAACCTTTTAATATATCAAGTATCAAAGTCAATAAGCCCGCCATGGGGGAAACGGAAGTGAATACGTTTGTCGCTCCTATGTTTTGATATGTGCCGAGTTTTCTTATATCCTTTTTTAATTTTATCTTTGTGATTATATAACCGTTCGGAATAGATCCGGTAAGGTATGAGAATAGCGACACAGCTCCATATTTCAGCAAAAAATTCATGTGTCAATTTTATCAAAATTATGGCTTGTGTCAAGTCCTAAGTAAAATCCCTTCTCTATGAGCCTTTCTAAGGTTACAATTACAAAGAACTCTTTACAAAAAGTAATATTTCCAAAATCCCTTGGATTTAAATGACATATGCCTATCCCAAATTACTTGACAAACTCAAATAATATCATATAATATCGGCAATGCGCCCGTAGCTCAATTGGATAGAGCGCCAGACTACGAATCTGTAGGTTGGGGGTTCGACTCCCCCCAGGCGCATTTTAGTTCTTTTATGAATGATGTTGATTTTATGCAGGAAGCCTTAAGGGAAGCCGAAAAAGCCTTAAATAAAAATGAGGTTCCAGTGGGAGCCGTTGTTGTATGTAACGGAAAAATTATAGGACGGGGACATAATCAGGTTGAGCATATGAACGATGTAACGGCTCATGCGGAAATAATGGCAATAAGGGATGCAGAGAAGAATTTATCGGGATGGAGATTGACTGATTGTGAGATATTTTCAACTTGCGAACCCTGCCCCATGTGCGCCGGTGCCATAATGAACGCAAGATTGAAGAGGCTCGTATATGGAACCGCACAACCGAAATTCGGATCTTTGTCACTGAGTTGTAATATATTGGACAATACCCGGCTTAATCATAAAATCGAAATAAAAGCCGGCTTGCTGGAGAAAGAATCTTCGGAATTGCTGAAGAATTTTTTTTCATCTCGGAGGGATGGCTGAGAGGTCGAAAGCGCGCGACTCGAAATCGTGTTCAGGGCAACCTGACGAGGGTTCGAATCCCTCTCCCTCCGCTTTACTTTCGTAATGGATGAGAACCCTTTGGAGCGAAGCTGCAATTTAGGGTTCGTGTGTATCCCTCTTTACTTCTCCCCAAGGAAACACATAAGTGAGCATGCGTAACGCTATCCCTCTCCCTCCGCTTTACTTTCGTAATGGATGAGAACCCTTTGGAGCGAAGCTGCAATTTAGGGTTCGTGTGTATCCCTCTTTACTTCTCCCCAAGGAAACACATAAGTGAGCATGCGTAACGC
>WFRF01000114.1 GCA_015486655.1 Caldifarciminota bacterium
CGGAGATGTGCGTAACTATCTTGAGGCGGATTCAGCACACATTAAGATGACCTTCCCCTATTTTATACTCAAACACGCCCCTGTCTCCAAAATCCCATCAATGATGCCTTATTCCGTTACATTTGAAGGAGTGGGAACGGAAAAATCCACGGATATCGTCATGTCCGTAGCGGTTCCCGTTACAACACTATGCCCCTGCTCAAAGGAAATAAGCGATTACGGGGCTCATAATCAGCGTTCTTTTCTTACATTGTCCGTAAGGTCAAAATCCTTTATCTGGATTGAGGAACTCATTGAGCTCGGAGAGGCATGTGCCAGCGCCCCTATCTATCCCCTTTTAAAGAGGGAAGATGAAAAATACGTAACGGAAAAGGCTTATGACAATCCGGTATTTGCGGAGGATATTGTTCGTGAAGCCGTTATACGACTAAAAAAAGATAAGAGAATAACCTGGTTTAAGGTCGAAGCAACAAACCTTGAAAGCATTCACACACATAATGCATACGCATGTGTGGAGATGGAGAACCATGAACGGTAAAATCATAGGCATAACATCTACAATACCGTCGGAGATAATCTACGCTTCTGGCAAAAGTCTCTGTGATCTCAACAACATATACATAACATCCGAAGAACCTATGAACTATTTCGAGAAAGCGGAAATTGCAGGTTTCCCCAATACGTACTGTGGCTGGATAAAAGGGCTGTATTCGGTTGCCATTGAGAATAAAATTAGCGATGTTGTAGCAGTGACACAGGGAGATTGCAGCAATACCGAAGCCCTAATGGAACTTTACAGATACAGCAATATTAAAACCTATCCTTTTGCATATCCGTATTCAAGAGAAAAAAACATATTAAAAGCCGAAATGGATAATTTAATGGCGAGTTTCGATGTTTCTAATGAAGATGTTCAAAAAAAGTTTGACCGATTTGCCGAAATAAGATTGAAATTGCATAAATTAGACAGAATGACATATGAGACGGGTAAAATATCGGGAGAAGAAAACCATATTTGGCTTGTTTCGTCAAGCGATTTTAACGGCAATCCAGATAAATTTGAAAAGAAACTTGATGGTCTTATTAAAAGCAAAGAATACGCAAACAACAAATACGATTCGTTCATTCGACTTGGATATATAGGAGTTCCACCCATAATAACCGATTTTTACAGGCAGGTTGAACAACTCCAAGGGCATATCGTTTTTAACGAGGTACAAAGACAGTTTGCAATGCCGTCATTCGAGAAAGGATTGTATGAACAATATCTTGATTATACGTATCCTTACGACATTTTTCGAAGAATAGAAGATATAAAAAGGGAAATTAAGAAAAGGGAAATAAGAGGATTGATTCACTATGTCCAATCGTTCTGTTTCAGAACCTTGGAGGATTTGATAATAAGAAAGGAGATTAACATACCGATACTAACAATAGAAGGAGATAAACCGCAACCTATGGATGCCAGGACAAAAATTCGACTCGAGGCATTTACGGAGATGTTGAGGAAACAATGAAAGCGGGTATAGACATAGGGAGCAGAAGCATAAAAATATACTATGAGTCCGGAGGAAAACCGATTCGAAAAAAATTCGATACGGTACGTTTTTTTAAGGATTATCTGCACAAAAAAGGAGACAAGTATGATATCGGCTATAAGTCGTTATTTGACGGGCAAATACCCGACATCCTCGTGGCAACGGGATATGGCAAACTTGCAACAAACCTTAATGTAACAAAAACGGTATCGGAAATTATCGCTCATGCCACAGGAGCCGTTAAATTTTCTAAAAATAAAAATATGACACTGATTGATATCGGAGGACAAGATACGAAGGTCATTAACATAGAGGGCGGACACGTAGCCGATTTCTACATGAACAACAAGTGTGCCGCAGGAAGCGGTCGATATATAGAAAATATGGCTAATGTTTTGGGGGTCTCGCTTGATGACATATCAAAAATGAGAGATAACCCCATTAGAATAGATTCCACTTGCGCAACATTCGGTGAATCGGAAGTTTTAAGCAAGCTCTTTGAAGGAATTCCTGTCCCTGAGATCGGAGCCGGAATAAATCTTGCTGTGGTCAAACGGCTTATACCCATTATATTACGATACAATAACGAGAATATATATATTTCAGGCGGTGTGGCAAAGAACGAAGCCGTTGTTCGTTTTTTGTCGCATGAGTTAAAAAAAACAGTTAAAATTATTGATTTCCCCGATTTTAACGGGGCATACGGGTGCTATAATTATGAATAAAAAATGCGTGGTTCTTTTAAGCGGTGGACTTGATTCCACTACTACTCTTGCAATAGCAATATCGGAAGGTTTTAAGCCTTATGCCATAACATTTGATTACAATCAACGACATCATATAGAGATAGAAAGGGCTAAAATGACCGCCGAAAAATACGGAGTACATCAGTTAATTTTTCCCCTGCCCTTGAATCTTATAGGCGGTTCCGCTCTCACGGATAACATTGACGTTCCCGATAATAAAATAGAAGAGATTGGAAAGGGTATTCCCATTACTTATGTCCCCGCACGGAACAGTATATTTCTATCCGTGGCATCTGCATGGGCAGAGGCAAATGAAATAAATGATATATTCATAGGGGTAAATACCCTTGATTACAGCGGTTATCCTGACTGCAGGAAGGAATTCATCGATGCCATGGAAAGGGCATTGACTCTCGGCACGAAATTTCACGACAGAGGCAAAAGGATTGTGATTCACACTCCGCTTGCCGATATGACAAAGGCGGAAATAATAAAGAGAGGCTCGGAACTGGGTGTCGATTACTCTCTTACGTCGAGTTGTTATAATCCCGATGAAAAGGGAAGAGCTTGCGGTAAATGCGACAGTTGCAAGTTGAGGCTCAAAGGTTTTGCAGAGGCAGGCTTAAAAGACCCCGTGGAATATCAATAGTTTTAACTAACCGGGCAGGTAGTATATATAGTTTACCGCTTTTTATATAGAAAATGTTTAGGTTATTCCGAACTTGATCCGGAATCTCAATGAGTTTACTTCCTACTTCTAACTTTTTATTTCTTACTTATAGATGAATTCCCCTCTACAGAGATACTGTGATTAATGTCAAGTAAAAAATTACATATCAACCATCTCATCATAGGGTTTCTTTGTATGATATACCGCATGTGCCATGAGTAATAATTTTCTCATCGATGCTGTTATAGCCACCATTTTTAGCTTGTGCTTCTCATTCACAAGTCTGTCATAAAATTTCCCTATTTGAGCATTATGTTGTATGGCTGTCATAGTGGCAAAATATAATAATTTGCGATATCTCCTGTCCCCGTTCTTGCTTATTTTCATCTTGCCTCTGACCGATGTTCCCGATTCCTTTTTAGTGGGATCAAGCCCTAATAATGCCGTAATCTCTGCCTCATTTGTGTTAGTATATGTCTTAAATAAACTCAAAAACATAATTGCATTTAATAGACCTACTCCCTTTATACTCCGAAGCAATTTATAGTCTTTTTTCAGATCCTCTCTGCTATTTACATATATCTTCATCTGCTTTTTTTGCTC
>WFRF01000115.1 GCA_015486655.1 Caldifarciminota bacterium
ATAACTGCATCGGCACCGTAGTAAAAACTCTTTACAATCAACTCAGCATTAACTCTGCCGCCCGAAGGAACCCTTATTATTCTTGAATTGGGGGAATATGACATTTTAGCGGTTCCCACGCTGTCAATCAACCTGTAAGATGTCATGTCGTCGGCAAATACGATGATTCTGTGTTCTCCTTCTTTTTTATTTGACAGAGCGGTTTGGACCTCGGCAAGAAGTTGCTCGTTGGAGTATAAATTCATATCAATGGCACCTTCGGGGCAATAACCGATACATACACCGCAGCCCTTACAAACCGCCGCATTAATCTCGGCTTTTCCGTTTACCATTTTAATTGCTCCGTACGGACATGAGGGTACACACAATTCACATCCCGTACATTTCTCACTGTTCACAAACGCATACATAGGATCAAAGTAGTATTTACCCTGGTTCATGAGAGCAATGGCTCTTGCCGCCGCTCCGCTTGCTTGTGCCACTGTATCGGGAATATCCTTAGGTCCCTGAGCTGTCCCTGCCAGGAAAACACCGGGGACAAGTGTGTCAACCGGTTTAAATTTCGGGTGAGCTTCCTGAATGAAATTGTCGGCACTTTTGGCAAGTTTCAACATATCCACCACTTTCTCCGCACCTGCATTGGGTCCGACACCTACCGAGAGAGAAACCGTATCAAATTCTCCCTCTATCATCTGTCTGTTTAACGTATCTTCCGCTTTTACGATAACCTTACCGTTATCCGGATTTTCCATAAGTTCGGCAACCTTACCTCTTATAAACTTCACTCCCAATTCCTGAGCGCGGTTGTAGTACTCTTCATAAGATTTACCGAACGCCCTGATATCTATATAGAAAATGTAGACGTCCCTTGTGGGATCCATCTTTTTAACAAGGCTCGCCTGTTTAATTGCGTACATACAGCAGATTCTCGAACAGTACGGTCTTCCGATTTGCTTGTCTCTTGAGCCTATACACTGGATAAAAGCAACCTTTTTACCCAAATCCTTCAATTGAACACCCTCTGCCATCTTAACAATGATTCTTTCCATTTGGAGACCGTTAATAACATTTTTCAATTTACCGAATCCATATTCAGGTTTCTGGTGTGCATCAAAAATATCAAATCCCGTTGCAACTATAATCGTATCAACGGTAATCTCTTCATATTTCGGCTTCATATTAAAATCTATCGCATCTTGAGGGCATACCTTCTGACATAATCCACATGCATTTCCGCCGTATTGCAAACGAAGACAGGGACTTTCTTCTATGTAATATTTAAAGGGAACCGCATAGTCAAACTGAAGGTGAATCGCTTTGGTTTGACTTAATCCCTCGTTAAATTTATCTTCTATTTTAACAGGACATTTCTCTTCGCAAAGACCGCATGCAACGCATTTATCCTCGTAAACATATCTCGGTTTTCTCTTGATCTTTACTTTAAAATTCCCTAAAAATCCATCAATGCTTTCTATCTCGGAATATGTTTTAAGGTCGATATTCGGGTGATCCCCGGCAGCAGCCATTTTCGGGCTGAGAATACATGTGGCGCAGTCTTCCGTAGGGAAGGTTCTGGAAAGTTGTGCCATTTTTCCTCCGATACTCGCCTCTTTCTCAACAAGCGTAACCTTAAAGCCCGCATCGGCAAGATCCAGAGACGCTTGAATTCCCGCAATACCCGCTCCTATAACGAGAACCCTGTTTCCTATTTCGATTTCCCCTTTTTGCAAGGAATCATCCCTTCTAACCTTCTCAATTGCCATTTTTGTAAGTTCAACGGATTTTTCCGTAGCTTTTTCCTTTTCGTTAAAATGGGGCCAGGCAGCTTGTTCCCTTATGTTCGCCATTTCCAAAACATAAGGACTTAGTCCCGCTTTTTCCATTGTTTTCATGAATGTAGGACCTTGAAATTGGGGAGAACAGGCGGCAATAACCACCTTATCGAGGCCGTTTTTCTTAGCATCGTTAATCACCATCTGTTGCCCTAATTCGGAACACATGTGCGGATAGTCTTTTGAAAGGACAACATCTCCCATTTTTGATGCTTCTTCTGCCACCTTTTTAACATCAACAACTTCGGAAATGTTGCCTCCGCAATGACAAACGTAAACACCGATTCTCTGCTTCTTCTTTTTTTCATCCATAAATTTACTCCCTTATTTAATACCAAACTTCTTTATACTTAAATTATGCCTGTCCTTTATTTTTATTTAAAAATTCTTCAACACCTTTTTTATACAAATCATTTCCGTATATATCATTTGCCACTATACAGGGGAAATCTTTTACAACGAGTTTTCTTACCGCTTCCGTTCCAAGATCTTCATATGCAATAACTTCCGCGCTGACAACGGATTGTGCAATTAGCGCTGCGGCACCTCCCGTAGCAGCAAGATAGACCGCTTTATTTCTAACCATGGCATCCACAACCTCTTTACTTCTCGGGCCTTTGCCAATCATCCCTTTAAGCCCTTGATCCAACAAAACAGGAGCATAAGGATCCATTCTGTAACTTGTAGTAGGACCGGCCGAACCTATGGGGCGACCTGGTCTTGCCGGGGCAGGACCAACATAATAGATTACAGCCCCTTTTATATCAAATGGTAATTCTTTCCCCTCTTTTATCAAATCAACCAATCTTTTATGTGCCGCATCCCTTGCCGTATATAATACTCCTGACAAATAAACGGTATCTCCTATTTTCAGCTTCTCAACATCAGCATCTTTTAAAGGTGTTTCCAATTTATATTCTGCCATTTTTTCCTCCTATAATATTATTTCTTTATGTCTCGTTGCATGACAAT
>WFRF01000116.1 GCA_015486655.1 Caldifarciminota bacterium
TTATTATAGAAACAAAGACAAATGTTTGTCAAGCATTTACTTTGGCACCGGAGTGATAAATTAGCCATCTATAACTCCGGTTTTCATATTATAGCGGCTAAATTTTGTGGTACCGGGGATCTCTATGACATCGGCTATAGGTATAATCCTAATCAAGCTTTCATCGGAATCATTGTCAAATTTCCCTCTGTAAGTCAATCCGTTATATTCGGGATTAAAGAATACTCCCTCGACTTTTAAGACAGCGTTGTGTTTGGTTGCCAATCCTTTGCTTCCTATTGCAATTATTTTGATAAATTCCGATTCTTTTTCTTCAATATCCCTTTCCGGCATGGTCAAATTGAGTTTAGAAGGTTCAGCCAGGGAGGCTTCATATATCTTTTTCATTGCCGAATATGTGTTCCTGTCAATGCTGATACTTTTGTTTTTGGCTAAAGTTAGGGCAATTTGCAAAGCTTTTCTGAGCACCTCCGTGTTGGCGAATCTGCTTGATAATCTTAAACTTCCGTAAGTTTGGTCAAATATTGTGATGAATCTGTCACCTTTGTGAATGTAATTATTTTCCATTTTAAACTTATCACAAGCAAAATGGATATCTCCGCTTTCGAAGGGAACGGTCATTAAAAATGCCTCGTATAACAAATTGGCTATGGTATTACACTTTACATTGGCATTATTCAAAGCCGGGTGAAACAGTATTACACCCGATGTGAAATAGTAACGAGCGAAAGAGGTATTATGGAAGCTGAGACCTACTTTTTTGGGATCAAGAGGGTAATTTACATTGCGCTTTTTTGAGCCTCTCTGTTCTTTATAACCGGCAATTCTCTCTCCGATTTGAAGGTTGCAGTCAAGACAAACCAAGTCCCCGTATTTTTGCTTTGTTTTTATGTTTTCCAGGTTAAGATCCGGAAATACCAATATGGGCAAGGCAGTGGGTTTTGTTGTATATTTCTTTTCTCGGCTCACATTGACCGTACGGCTTAAAGTGTTGACATTAATGACTCTGAAAGCTCTTGTTGCGTAATAATAGATGGCGCCGGGATAAGCCTCCCTCATTAATTGATTGTAAGACAGTGATCCGAGATACATCTCGTATGGACCTCTTCTGGATTTAACTCTGAATTGGACATCAACATCCCTCAATGGAAAGGTTAGATTTGGGTTATTGCCTGCAATCCCCTTCATATTTTGTAGTTCTGACGGAACAACACCGATTCTTTCCGAATTGCACAGGGAAATGAAATTTTTTGGCCAGTTTATCGGACTTTTAAACTCAGAATTTGTGTGAATATGCATGTAAGAACATATATTATCATGTTCTCCTCCGTTTCTCGCCAAACATAATGCATGAATGTATTGAATGCGCGGGTTCTCCAGATACATGGCTCCTTCACTCAATGGAAGTTGAAATATGGATTCCGGATTATTAAAAACTATTTCACTGTGTAAATCCCCTGTGTTAATAATTAATATTTCTCCTTCCTGTGTTCTCCCGATACGCCCGATTCTTTGGTAAAAACTGGTCATTGAATGGGGAACACCCAACAATATCCCAAGGGTTAAATGAGGAATGTTAATGCCCAACTCCAATGCACTTGTGCTTACAACGCCTTTCAGATCGCCTGTGTTTAATCTCTCCTGTATATATTCTCTATCTTCAAGTTCATAACCGGAACGGAAGGGTAGAATATTTAATGTTTTCAAATGTTCATTGGTCAAAATGTTTTTTTCAATTTCCGCACTTTCTTCAAGTTCTTTCCTGCGTTTTCTTGTTACAATTGATGTTATATATTCGGTTTGTTTTCTACTGTCCACGAATGTCAAGAATTTGTGATCTGTATTCTGTGCTATATATTTTAGCAAGTCTGGGATGTAAGAAAACACATCCTGTGTTTCAGGAGGCTCGATGAAAGTGATTTTGCGTTTATGTATGGGAGATGTGTCATAATCGGAATCGATGATCTTGAAATTTAATCCAAAGAGATTGTTTAGATGTTCATCAGGGGCTTTTATTGTGGCAGAAGCGGTTATATATTGGGCAGAGGTCCCCAACAATTTCATTAGATGTTCTAATCTGCGGAACAAAAATGCTGAATTGCTGCCAAAAACACCTGTGTAATTATGAATCTCGTCTACAATGATAAGTTTAATTTGGGAGATGAATTTAACAATGGATTTATTGTCGGTTTTGTTTAAAAGCCAAGCATGGATTATATCCGGAGTCATTATAAGAATTTGAGCATGTTTTATGAGATTCATTCTTACGTCGGTTGAAACCTGACCGTCAATTCTCGCGACTTTCACATCTAAATCTGCTTCACTGACAGCCTCATTCCAATGTTTCTCTTGTTCTTGAGACAGTGCCCTAAGAGGGTAAATTGCAAGTATTTTGGCATTTTTATCTCTTTTTAATTTTTCTATGGCAGAAACATAGAATACAAGGCTTTTTCCTGAGTTCGTTTTTGTTGTAAGACATATATTGTTAGATTCGAGAACGTCTTTAAGAGCCTCTTTTTGATGCTTGTATAATCCTTTTGTCGCAATCTTATTGATGTATCGAGTTGACTCTTCTGTGAGTGCAAGATCATCGAAGTTGAAATATTCGCCCTTCTGTTCAGGGATCGTCGTTGTGTGTCTTATCGTCCAGCCGTTTTCTTTTAGGTATTTATACATTTTTAACTCCTTTTTTAAATTTCAATAATACATAACATTAAGTTTTTTCTTTTTTCCCAAAAATTATGAAAATAAATTTTACCGCAATAAATACCCCTCTATAGAGGGGTACTGCGAAGCAGAGATGTGTTATAAAGAGGCTTTGCCTCAAGTAAGAACTAAGAACTGAGAAATTAAATGTGTAATTGATTTATCATCACTAAGAATAGCTGCTCCACTTTAAGGGGAGCTGTCCGGTTCTGCCGGACTGATGGGTTTTCAAAAGTTGTCATTCCGGACTTGATCCGGAATCTCATTGAGATGCTGAACCAAGTTCAGCATGACATTTATAAATTCCCCTCTATAGAGGGGTACTGCGAAGCAGGGGGGTGTTTTAAAAAGCCATATTCGCTAATCATTTATTTCTTATTTCTAACTTCTTACTTGATAACTTGCGACGACAGTCGCGTTGTTTCAATTCCTTATAGGTACGATACAAACTTATATACCACGTGCGAAATGTGTAAGAGTAGCCTATGAGTTTCAATTCCTTATAGGTACGATACAAACTGGACAAAAAGAACTTGATGGTCAACGGACACGAGTTTCAATTCCTTATAGGTACTGCAAATAAGTGAGAAGTGGGAACTGAGAACTAAGAAGTTAAATCGGAAGTGATTCCTTTATTTCTTACTTCTAACTTCTTACTTGATAACTTGCAACGACAGTTGCGCTGTTTCAATTCCTTATAGGTACGATACAAACGTATGCCCTTGGGTCGTATAATCGGCATTTATATGGGTTTCAATTCCTTATAGGTACGATACAAACCTGTTTTTGACGAGGAAAAAAATGAATGTAAATGAAAGTTTCAATTCCTTATAGGTACGATACAAACGATAAAGGGATATTGGAAGATATCCATCCCGAATTTGTTTCAATTCCTTATAGGTACGATACAAACATGTGGGGAGAAAGGCGGACCCAGCTCCAATACTACGGTTTCAATTCCTTATAGGTACGATACAAACAAGGATTAGAAATCGGCATGACAGAGGAGGA
>WFRF01000117.1 GCA_015486655.1 Caldifarciminota bacterium
ATGGTTTACAGAAATATCGTAAGCAAGGTAAAAAAAGAGAAACCTTTAAAAAAAGCCATCTTTTACGTCCTGCTGAACATTTCACTTTCCTTTGAAAACAGCATGAGAATAATCTTCAGAAGGGATACGGTGATAAAACCCGAATCCTTTATAAAATCCCTTATAAAAATGCAAAAAGCAATTATACTTATCTGGCTTCTCCTCCCCTTAAAATTTTTAGCTTCCGAAATGTTTCATCCGATTAAGAAAAGAATTGCGCCGCGCTTGAGAGCAGCCTTCAGCGGTGGCGGAGCGTTACCTCCCTATATTGACAACTTTTTTAATGCAATCGGTATAAATATTTTGGAGGCATACGGTTTAACGGAAACATCCCCCGGTATATCCGGCAGGCATATAGACCATAATGTCCTTCACACTGTAGGACCTCCCTTTACGGAAACCAAAGTAAAAATTCTCGATGAAAACGGTCATCCTCTGCCGAAAGGGGAAAAGGGAGTCCTTTATGTAAAAGGTCCGCAGGTTATGAAGGGATATTATAAAGATAAAAAAGCCACCGAGGCAGTACTCGATAAAAACGGTTGGCTTAATACGGGGGATCTTGCCATTATGACTCAAAGGGGCGAACTGGTTATAATGGGTAGGGCAAAAGACACGATAGTCCTTTTAAGCGGGGAAAATGTCGAACCCACACCCATTGAAAAAAAGATTATGGAGTCGGATATTATTTCAAACGTGGTTGTTCTCGGACAGGATGAAAAGGATCTCGGTGCACTAATAACCGTTAATGAAGATTATATAAAAAGAGAAATTGGTGATACAATAAAGGACCTTGAAAATACCGCCATAGGGAAGAGGATAAAGGAAGAGTTAAATAAACTCGTAAACGAGGACTCCGGATTTAAGCCATTTGAGAAAATAAGGCACTTTAAAATATTACCGAGGGGCTTTAAAGTCGGCGATGAAATGACGGAAACACTTAAAATAAAGAGAAACGTTATACGAAAGAAGTACGATAAAATTATAAAAGATATGTTTAAAAAGAAATGATAATCCGATATTATGAACCGGAAAGGGAAAAAAGAAATGATGAATAAGGAGGCAATATGAATTTAACAAAATACTCTTTGAATGATTTGCTTTTAAATGCAATACAGAGTGAAATTGAGAGCAAAGAACTATATACAAAACTGTCCGAAAGGGTTAAGAACGTAATTTTGAAAGACAGATTAAAATTCCTCGCTTCCGAAGAAGAGAAACATAAAATTCTGCTTGAAGACACTTATCGTAAAAAATTCAACAAGGAAGCCGGCAACTTGCCCCCTAATTCCGATGTTCCCATACCCTCAATTGATGTCAATGTCGAAACAGATATGGTAAGCGACATTATAAGAAAAGCAATGGATGCGGAGTTGACTGCCAAGGATTTTTATGAATCACTTGGTGTTTTAATTGATAATCAGGAACTGAGCGCAATGTTAAACATTCTGGCAAACATGGAAAACCAACATTACAAGATTCTGCAATCCGAATATGAAAATGCTAAAAAATTTGAAGACTACGATGAGATGTGGGGTATGATGCATGTGGGACCATAATCCTTTATAAAAGACGATTAATCCTCTCCGGTATAAAAAACGAAAGAAAATAATCCATAACTGTTTTTTCTGCACTGTTTCCTTTGTAGTAATCTTTTATCGATTTTTCAATATATTCTATATTTAAAATACTACTTTTTCTGAATTTCAACGAATGAACAATATCAAATATATAAGTTTTAAATTCATCCGTATTATAGATACTGTCATTAATATTATTAACTTTCTTTTTCTCAAATATTCTTTCTTTTATTTTGGTAGCTGTTCTCAAAGTTTTATCAAAAGGGTATAATCTCCTGTTCTTTACAAACGGGAAGCGAGACAGCGGTTTATAGAGTTTTCTTATTACACTCTCATCCAACAGTTTTCGTTTCGGGAATAAAAATAAATTTACGGGCTCCGCCTGGGCAAAAGGCATAAACGACTGACAGTACTTGTCTATTCTCGCCTGATCTCGCCCCATTTTGTTTGGAAAATGAAATTTGAGAGCAAGAAAGTCGTCAAATCCAATCAAACTTTTATACTTATTTAAATAGTAGTCAAATATTTCCGTTGTTTGCTGTCGGGCAAATCTATTCATTTCTTCAATGATGTCTCCGGTAAAAATCGGGGGTATTCCCACTTTCAGCAAGTTGAAAACGGATGAATCCGTTAGCTTTCCGATTCGTTCCATATATCTTATCTTCTTGTAATAATCCCTTCTTGCAAATTCACCGAATGCACCGTCAATGACTACATGACCTAACCCCAATTCTTTATAAAAGGAATAGAAAGGCGCACGATTAAACCCTATATTGAAAGGGTTATATGAGAGAAATTCATCAACTTTGCCGACTATTGTGCTATTATCAAAATCAGTAAATACATTATGCTCAAAACCGATTGATTTTGATAAACTGTTTGCCATTAGTATGTCATTGTCATTTTTGTAACCAAAGGAATGAGTTGCGAATTCTTTATTTTGAGACAATAGAAATGCCAGCAAAATGCGTGAATCAACGCCGCCGGAAAGCCCGAGAGAGATCATTTTATCCGATTTTACCGATACTATTTTTTCTAAATAGTCGTTAATCCCCCCTCCATATCCATTTTCACGGTTTATTAAAGATTCGTTTCTTGTAACCTCAACGGAATTACCTGTAAAAACAGCCATAGAATCAGGTCCCAATCTCTCAATGCCTTTTATTTCCGATTTATAATTCAGTCGCTCGCCTAAAATAAAATCCGATGCAATCCCTTCCATATTAATTGAAGGATTTTTCATATACTTTATGAGATAATCGATCTTTGTTGAAAATACAATTTTATCGTTTTCCTTGAAATAAAATAGATCTCGTATTCCAAAGGGATCATTTGCAACCTCAAGTTTCTTACCGTCCCATTTAATAAACACAAAATGACCGTATTTCGGCAAATTATTTGCTACTGAAACATATTGCCAATTATTTTTATCCATGATTTTAAATGAGCCGCTCTCCATTTCAATTCCCACACCCATTGCAATCCACAATTGATTTTCACTCTTATCCGAAAAATAAGTCCCTACCTTTTCGTCTTCAATTGATATGGCAATATTATTAAAATTTATTACTGGATTTTCGCAGGAAGAAACAAAATCCTCTATTAAAACCGGATTGTCTGACAGTATTCCTAAAATCTCAGGCATTTATATTAAAAAGGGAGAAACTTGCTGTTTCTCCCTACTTTTTCCTCTATTTTAATGCTTCATCTCCTACAAATTGCCTGTATAAGGTCAATTGTTCAAAAATATCCTGATCCTCTTCCGGTAATTCGCCCTCAATGAATTTCGACAGATAATAACCGAGTCCCGGCCCGAGCATAAAACCTTGTCCGCACATACCGACGGCATTTATATAACCTTCCAACTCTCTGACCTTCCCTACAATGGGGAACCCGTCCGGTGTCATGGGATAAAGTCCTCTCCATATTCTTCTAACTCTGGCATTTTTGAGTCTGGGCATTAAATTTATCAATCTCTTTGATATAAGCGGGAGAAATGAAGATGTGGATTCTCTGTCATGACCGGGATAGTTGGGATCGGGTGTTATACAGAATATAATTTGCCCGGTTTTATGTTGGTAAAAATAGTAGTTGTGAGAACCTTTTGCCGGTCTTATGTCCACGACCATGGGATCCAGGAAATGCTCGTATGCCTCTGTAATACCCGCTTCATGTGATTCAGGCTCCACAGGTACATCTATTCCGGCCATTTTCGCAATTTCCTTTCCGTATGCACCGGCAGCATTTACAACCACAGGGGCATAATACGCGTCATTATTTGTTTTTACCCCTTTAACTTTATTATTTTCAATAATTATAGATTTGACCTCTTCCCGAAATCTGTACTTGGCACCGTATTCCAAGGATTTTTCGTACATGGAAAAATTCGCAAGCATGGGGGATGCACTGCCGTCATCGGGAGAAAACGTCCCTCCCCTCAGACCTTCGGGATTTATCCCGGGGATAATTTGCCTTATTTCGTCTGCTGTTTTCCAACTAATGTTTAAATGATGTTTCTTTTGAATAATGAGAAGATCTTTCAATGTTTTTTCATCCTTATTAGTGTAAACGGGATATGTATATCCTCCCTTGTACCACTCTATATTATCACCGGTTTCCTCTTCCCAATGAGAGAAAATTTCAAGACTTTTCAGACATATTTTAATCTTTGAAATCTGTGAATGTGTTGCCCTTATACCTCCGATAGCCGCCTTATTCTGTCCTTGTCCCGGACTCGGATTCTTATCTATTACGAGAACCTTATTCTTATCCTTTGCCAAATGAAGGGCAAGGGGAACACCAACACTACCGGCTCCTACGATAATTACATCATAATTATTCATCTTTGCCCTCCCCTTTTGCGAATTTTTCAAGTTCAACTTCCACAAAGAGAGGTCTGTCCGTACTGACAGTAATCTCGCTTTCGGGAACACCTTCCTGTCTCAACATCCTTTCAA
>WFRF01000118.1 GCA_015486655.1 Caldifarciminota bacterium
CGACTATTACAGTGCTTAGGGACATAAGTGCAGCTCCGATTGCCGGAGATATTAAAATTCCGTAACCGAACAAAACACCTGCTGCAAGCGGTATTGCGAAAGAGTTGTATCCCGTTGCCCAAAATAGGTTTTGAACCATCTTTCTATATGTCGCTTTACCGAAAAGTATCAGGGACACAACATCTTCGGGATTGCTGTTTACAAGTATAATGTCTGCCGTTTCAGCGGCAACGTCTGTCCCGGAGCCGATTGCAATACCAATGTCCGCCAATGCCAATGCAGGTGCATCATTAATGCCGTCTCCCGTCATAGCCACGAATTCTCCCTTATCCTGAAGTTCTTTAATCTTTTCTTGTTTTTCGTGCGGTAAAACCTCGGCAAAGTATCCGTCAAGTTGTAATTTATCGGAAACACTTTTTGCAATTTCCTTGTTATCTCCCGTAAGCATGAAACACTTTATTCCCTGCTCCTTTAATTTTCTGACGGCCGTGAAGGATTCTTTTCTGATTTGATCTTCAAGGGTGATAATACCGACAAATTGATTGTTGATTATCACAAAAACAAGCGTTGCCACCTCATCAATTCCCGTATCTTCAGGCAATTCGAATCCTTTTGTTTCAAATGCTTTTTTACTAATAAGGCTTACTGTATTTCCATTTATCTTTCCCTCGATTCCCTCCCCCTTTAATACCTTGAATTCTGATATATTCAATAAATCCAATCCGGAATCGACGGCTTTTTTTATGATACCCTTTGCTATAGGGTGCTCAGAGTCCTTTTCAAGAGAAGCGGCATACTGCAAGAGTTGTTTTTCGTTATAAACATCATTGAACAATACAACAGAACTGACTCCAAAATTGCCTTCTGTCAAAGTGCCGGTTTTATCAAACACAATAGTTGTTATTTTTCTCGCATTTTCAAATGCTGTTCTGTTCCTTATCAAAAGGCCGTTTTCAGCGGAAATTGCAGTCGAAACCGCATTTACAAGGGGGATGGCAAGTCCCAATGCATGAGGACAAGCGATGACCATAACGGTTGCAAATCTCTCAATTGCAAATGCCAAATCAGGTCCGTATATAAACCAATAGATGAATGTACCAACACCGGCGGTTATTGCTATAATGGTTAACCATCTGGCTGCAACATCGGCAAATTTTTCCGTTTTTGATTTTGTCTCTTGTGCCTGTTTAACCAAATTGATGACCTTTGCAAGATATGACTCCTCACCTGTACCCGTAACTTTGATTTCCAAAACTTTGTCTCCGTTTACAGAACCGCCTATAACATTTGCTCCCACATCTCTTTTAACCGGCCTGGATTCGCCTGTAAGCATGGATTCGTCTATGTAGCTCATTCCTTTTAGAATAATCCCGTCTGCAGGAATTCTTTCACCGGCTTTGACCATCACAATATCACCCTTCTTCAATTCTGATATCTTTACTTTCACAATATTACCGTCTTTAATCAGATTGGCAGTATCGGGCATCAATTCGGCAAGTTTTTCCAATGCTTTTGAAGCCCCAAGCACCGATTTCATTTCAATCCAGTGACCGAGAAGCATTACATCAATTAGTGTGGCAAGTTCCCAAAAGAAAATTTTCCCTCTCAATCCAAGCACAACAGCCGCGCTGTAAAAATAAGCCACGGAAATTGCAATGGCGATCAAAGTCATCATCCCCGGGCGTTTTTGTTTCAACTCGCTATAGATACCTTTTAGGAAAGGTAAACCTCCCCAGAAAAATATAAATGTTGACAATGCAAATAAAAGATATTCCGTTCCCGCAAATGCAATTGAATAATTGAGCAATTTCTGGATCAGTGGTGAAAAAATAAGAACCGGGATTGTAACAACGGTGGAAACGATAAACCTCTTTTTAAAATCAATCATCATCATTTTATGATGATCATGATGACTGTGAGGTTTATGATTCGTGTGTTGATGATCTTGAACTGCACCGACTTTTACAAGTGTAGCTCCGTCCATGGTGCATTTCCCCGGATGATCGTATTCCATTCCGCATTTAGGGCATTTGTATTTTTCCATATTTCACCTCAAATCGATTAAAGACTGTCTATTACTTTCTTAAGTTTGCTTTCAATATTTCTTGCGACTTCCATTAACGGTTCATTTTTTATCATTCCCATTGCTACCGTTGGCCTGACAGCGGCAACAAAAACATTATTATCCTTACGATAAACAATTACATTACAGGGTAACATTAGACCTATCTCCGTTTCCGCTTGTAGGGATTTATATGCATTGGGAGGATTGCAAGCCCCCAATATAACATAATCCTGAATATTGACATCTAATTTTCCCTTAAGAGTAGCTTTTACATCAATATTGGCAAGAATTCCGAACCCCTCTTTCTTCAGTTCCTCCTTTACTCTCTCCAAGGCATCAGCAAAAGTAGCATTTATTTTTTTACCGTAACTGTAATTTGTTTTATTCATAATTTGCTCCTGTTTTATATTTCTACTATCAAAATAATTTTGCAGAAAAGATAATTCATACATTCCTCTTTTAATAATATAACCTATAAATATTTATGTCAAGGCACTATGTGAATTATTTATCATAATAAATTTTAGTTTTTTATAATAAAAAAGGGGCACTTAAATGTGCCCCCTAATGAGAATATTTCAGTTTTTAATCTTTTTTACTTCTTTTCCTTCTTACTGAAATAGTTGTCTATACCGATTGCCGCATTATGCCCGTCACCAATTCCGTGAACGATATCCGGACCTGTCTTTATGTCTCCGCCGACGAACAACCATTCGATTGCTGTCTCTCCGTGTTCTCCGGATTTTATCTTGCCCCTCTCGAATTCAAGCTTTTTCTGGAGTTCTTCGGGTATATAAGAATAATCAGGAGCCTGTCCTATAGCTTCAATGATAAGGGTTGCTTCACATACCATCTTTTGGTTCAGGTTAAACTGCGGATTGAATCTGTGGTTATCATCAAAAACGCGTTCACACTTTACAAGGTTAAGCCCCTTTACTCTGCCGTTTTCGTCCAGAATTACCTCTTTTGGACCTTCTCCGGGAATGAGTTTAACGCCCTCTTCCTGAGATTCCTGAACCTCTTCTACATCGGCAGGGAGTATTTCCATTGTTTCGAGACTTGTTTGAGTTACGCTCACTTTACCGTATTTCATCCTCTGGAGTCTAGCCGCGCTTCTTGAAACATCAAATGCAACGTTACCGCCGCCAACAACAAGTATTTTCTCAGATAAAGGAACTTCATCGAGCTTAATTTCACCTCTCACGAAATCTCTGACCTTTTCGAGGAAATCCAGCCCTTGAATTACACCTTCGGACTCACTTCCGGGAACTCTCGTGCTTCTTCCTTTGTTAAATCCGGTGGAGATAAAGACGGCATCATATTTTTTGTGTAAGTCCATAAACTTAACGTCTTTTCCCACTTGAACCCCGGTTTTAATCTCAACTCCCAGAGATTTAATGAAGTCTATATCTTTGTCCAATGCCTTATCGGGTAATCTGTAAGCGGGGATTCCGTATCTCATTACACCGCCGACCTTTTCCTTTGCCTCAAATATGGTTATTTTATATCCCATTAGAGCCAAGAAATAGGCAGCCGAGAGACCGGCGGGACCTCCCCCTACAACAGCGATTTTCTTGTTGTACGATTTTATAGCTTCGTGGAGTATGACATCTTTGTATTTATCAAGCGGCAAACTATCCACGGCATATCTCTTTAGCCATCTGATGGCAACAGGATCTCCCCTGTGCCCTATTGAACATGCCGTTTCACACTTATGCGTACAGACACGCCCGCAAACTTCCGGCAGAGGGTTGGTGTTGTAAATCTGATTTACCGATTCATCTACATCATCTTCCCAGATAGCCGCAATGTATTCGGGTATGTCCATGTGAATGGGGCATGCGCTTTGACATAGTCCGCAAGCAACGCATCTTTGAGCCTCTTTAACCGCTTCTTCTTTTGAGTATCCTCTTACAATTTCCACAAAGGAACCCCATCTCTCTTCCGGTTCCAGCATGGGCATCTCAACCCTGTCAAGCTCCAACCAGCTCCATTCGTCGGGTGTTACCCAACCGAGATTATCGGAATGTTTACTGTCAGGTCTTCTAATAAACTCTTCCGATATAACTTCGGGTATCTTTTCTTCCTGTGCTTCAAGAGGAGTTAAAAAATCGTGTATGTAATCTCTTGTCATGCTAAGCGAGCCTGTTGTACAAACATCAACGCAAAATCCGCAGAAACAACATCTTCCGTAGTCTATTACTGGTCTTTCCTTTGTAGAGCCCTCCTTCTCTTCAACATCATCGAATTCAACCATTCTTATTGCATCCGTAGGGCATATTTCGGAACATGTTCCGCAACCTATACATTTATCGAGATCGTTAGTATGCATACCTCTGTATTGCGGAGAAGGAC
>WFRF01000119.1 GCA_015486655.1 Caldifarciminota bacterium
CTACAGGACGAAATGCCCTTTTCCAAATAATATAAAATTCTGTTGATTCAATAATCGCAATTATAACAGTTATTATGACTACACTCATAATATTTTGTGATATGTCCCCGGCAAAATAGATCCCTATGGGAAGAGCAAAAAGCACACCGAGGGCTAATGCGGAAGATATAACTACTATAATCAATTTATCGACATAAAATCTCGAATTCATAACATCTCCTTTTTGATCTTACATAATAAGAATAAAACAGTTATCCCTTATTGTCAATTGAATTTTTAACAAAATCGATACTTATAATTCGGCTTTCCCCTTCTTTATGTTTTAAATTTTTACTTATTGCATCCACTATATCGCCTACAAGGTCTTGTATAAAAGGGTTAATCCCCACAATTTTACCGTCAAATCTCACAATGCTTTTTGGAACCTCTCCATCGGCAGGATAATTTTTTATATTAAACGAGGGAATAGTCGGATGCCAGTTAAAAATAATCGATTCATAATATTTCAGTAAATCCACAACTAACCTTTTTATGATGGAAATATCCGCTTCTCCGTTTATGGAATCAGATTCCAATAAAACCTTCGTTTCGGAAATTTTACTTATAAAGAGAATACCTTTTTTATCTTTTTGCTTTAACTCATCGAATTCATCGGCATTTTCAACATAGTACAACATATTCTACCTGTAAACCAAAAGTTTATTCTTGACTGCGATTTGAGAACCGTCGGCTGCCTTAAATATTATTTTATAGAAATAAAGCCCCTGTGCAATTTTATTTCCCATATTATCTCTGCCGTCCCAATAAATCTGGTTATAACCGGAAGATAATCCTTGCGACTCAATTGTTTTAATACATTTGCCGGTTATCGTAAACACCTTAACGGTAGCATCGACATCCCTTGAAGCCACAAATGTAAAGTAAGTAAAATTCTTCATCGGATTGGGCCAATTCCAAACATTTCGTACTGACAGATTTTCATCGTTTATAATCTTAAGATATGCGGTTTTGTAAGATACATTCATCATGTTATCATATACGATTAAAGTTATGGTATGCACTCCTCCGGTATCGGGAAAAACAATATTATAATTCAACATGCCCCGTGTATATGAGTTTTCATCATATGAGAAATAATCCGAAACATTATAAACTTTGTGTAAATCATTATCGATCATCACTTTTATTTGATTGTTCCCGGCAATGGCAATGCCGTTTTTATCGGATAATGCAGCCATTATGGAAACATCCTTGCTCACCGTTATTGTATCATCATCGGTTTTGATGCCGTTCACCGATAGATCTATTAGCGGTCCTTCATTATCCGTGGAATCCTTTTCTCCCTGAATAATATTTATGCTGTCTATGGAATAACGATATGTGTTTGTGTCGGATTCTATGTATGCGATAATTCTGCCTGCTTTACCCAACAGATTGTTATTATACGGATAGACGAAATTAATGTGCAGAATAGAGCTGTCGAAATTTATGTTGCCCCTAAAAACCGGGTTTCCGGGCATATCGTAGTACAAATAGTGGTACGGGTAAGTATGATAGTAATCATGGCTGTCGGGATACGCCGAGGAAAGGACTTCAACAAATGCTTTACCTGCCACAGCACTATCAATCGTGACATCTAATTTTACCTTTTCTCCGCTTTTAAGCGTGTCGTTAAAAGAGGTGGACCTGTCAGTAATTCTTGTATGGGGGACTAACAGCGGATCTCCGAAAAGATTGTATATTCTGTTTGCCAAAGATGTAGTATGCTTGGCAAGATACGAAGCTTCACCGAGTGAATATTCTCTGTTAACGGTAAAACTATCCGAGAAGGCATACTCCGTAAAATAATTCGCAAGAACAGTATTATTGGAGCCGTACGTTCCTCTCGTAGCTGAGATTGAAGCAATAAACCCTTTATCCTTTTGGTTTAACACATATTCCGCTATGCAGTCATATAATGCCCTGTCACTGTTCCCGACATTACATGAATAAAAGCATCCGATGGGATACATACCCTTATTGTTCAATTGATCAAATTGCCCTAAACTGGAAATTACATGTTCATGGGTGAGAGTATTTAAATTCCCGTGTCCGACAAAGGAAAATCCTATGGCCCCTTTATTCAACTCGTTAAACATGGCAATTCTTGCCGCAGGTTTATCCCCGGGATTACTGGGCCAATGATCCGCTGTTTGCAACGTTCCCCAATAATTCATCAAATAAACCTTTCTTACATCGTATTCTTTCGATACAAGGGAAGTGATTTTCTCACATTCCATTGTATGGCTGGGATCCGTGTTACTGTACCCTCCGTATTCGTCATCGGCAAGCAGGACAATTCTATTTTTCCACATACCGTTGTTTCCCATAAACGCTTCTGTTTTGTCTCTTTCATTATCGAGGTCTTCAACTGTCTTCACCGGCAGACGGGAAATAATCATTTCTGCATAACCATTATTGTCAAAATCGGCGAACCAATCGTCATAAGAGGCGTTTGCCGTCAAAATTCCTTGCTCTACAACGTTTATTCCGTTTTCGAAAACAGGAAATATATTTTTTGGGTCGGAAACCTTGAAAAGGTTTTTATAATCGTAGCTTCCCGAACCGACTAATATTACATACAACGGTACTTTTTGCCAGTTGTCGTATGTGTAATTTAAAAATTTCTTTATAGCGGTCACATCAGTTCGCCCCGCACTGAAATTATCATAAATTGAACTCAAGGTTACTATCCCGATATTTCCGCCGGGGATTCCGGGGATATTTCCACTGTGTATTGATTGTAACCATTTTACATCATTTTTCAGTTTGTCGTTTGTTAAAATAAGAATATCATATCCTTCCGCATTTTTTAAATTGGTCATGTCCGCTTTACCTATATACGAGGGTTTCAAAGGCGCCTTAACTATTATATATTTTGATTCATCATTATTATGGAATGCAATTGAATCATTTTCAACGGTGAAACCTTTTACCAATTTTACATCTGTAGGATTCTCAGCATTGAAAATCATAGGCTCAGAAATATTGTTAGTTGCTATTTTAATGTCTCCTGCTCCGGCGTTTAACTTCCACTGAGAGATACTCAACGGTACCGGTTTAATAGGGTTATAATAAACTTCAAAATAGTCCAAATAATGTTTCTGACTCTGGTCACCGTTCAACCTTATTTTTAAATTGTTAAGCCCCGCATCCAAATTATTGACATCGATAACCTTTAAATTAGGGAAGAATGTATAATCCCTCGATGAAACGGATGTGTCTCCATATATTAGAGTGCCGTTTAGAAACACACTGAAATCCAGATAACCGTTTGTATACATCTTCAAATCAAGCGTCCCGATATTTGTTTTTAAGCTATCAAGCATAAAGCTGAAATCGTAATCATGATACGATTCCGTTGCGTCTTTTAAGAGTTTTGTATCAAGCCATACATACCCTGATGTTGATGGATTCAAATTCTCATTTTCGTAATGCAAAGTGTCTATAAATTCCGCTTCTCCGTTACCGTCAGGGAGTGATGCATACTCGGTTTTCATCCTTTTGCCAGGGGTATCTTCAAAAGAGATTATAAAAGATGCCGTATCCGTGTAAGGGTTATAATAGGACGAATACCCACCCATTATATAATTTTTGTCAAAGCCGTTTAACCCGTCATTGTATATGAAAATTGAATCCGACACATCAAATTTACCATCGTTTTCCCCTTTTATGTAAACGGGGATTTCAACGACAGAATCAGCATCGTAGTTGTCAACATCCATAATATTAAATCCCAATGAATAAACATGTACATCTTGCGGATTTAAAAATGTGGGGTCAATTCCCGAAGCAAGAATATCATTATAGCCGATTGCATAGATTCCTTGTGCCTTCATTTTAACCTTAAGAGACGGAAAACTGTTCTCCAAGTTTAAACGTCTATTCTCACGAGTTCTGTTTACACCTCTGTAATTCAGTATTAGGTTCTTATAAATATCCTCAAAGGCATCTTTTACCCTTTGAGGTTTATACGGTTTTGAAGA
>WFRF01000120.1 GCA_015486655.1 Caldifarciminota bacterium
GACTGAGAAGCGGTAAATATAAATTATGTACGGAGAATTACTCCGGATATATCAATGAATGGTACAATAATAAATTTTCTTTTGAAAATGCGGATATTGTAAACGTATACCAGGGTGATACAACCTCAGGAATACTTTTCCAGCTTGATGCCGGCGGTTGTATCGAGGGATATGTTAAGAGTGATTCCGGCAATCCCATAGTAGGCGTAACCGTTTCACTTTACGATTTGAACCACTCTCTTTATAAGAATGCTCAAACGGATTCGAACGGTTTCTACATAATTTCATCTGTTGAATCGGGAAGTTATAAATTGGGGACTTACAATAATTTCGGTTACGTAGATAAATACTATAACAATAAATTTTCATTTGAAAGTGCCGATACCTTAAACGTTAACGGTGATACGCTGAGCGACATAGATTTTAACCTTATTTACACAGGCATAAAATTTTCCAAAAACAAAAAAAATGAGAAGATCAGGTTGTTTTACTTTAATGGTAAACTTTATGTAAATGCATTACCTGGTGGTATTAAGAATATTGAGTTATTTGATATAAGCGGTGCCGTAAAGATGAAAAAAAACGGTACGGATAATCAAATGTCTTTGAATCTAAATAGCCTGAAAAACGGAGTGTATTTAATTAAAATAAAATATTCGGAAGGAATCATTAAAAGGAAAATTATTTATATAAAATAATTTTATTGTACCTGAAAAAATGCAGGACTTTGCCTATTAGCCCCTTTGCTTCAAAATCCATTTCAACGCGGATGAACTTTTTCTCACGGGGACTGAAGTAATAAAGACTTTTCGACTGTTCACCATCTTTCAGATTCGTTTCCGATGATATTTTAAAACATCTGACGTGATTTCCTTCTGACAGTATTGTTGTATCTTTAACAAATGTACTATAGACATAAGGGATATCTTTTCCCTTTCTTTCGGCAATCCCTTTTCCTGCCCAAAACATAGAGTCCTTTAAAGGGAATTTGAATTCTATACTTCTGCTTTTATCCACTAAATGCTCTTTATATGAAAGAAAACTTATATATTTTGATTTATGGTATATGATGCTGTCATCGTATGTGTAGAGATTGGAAATTGTCAGGTTTAGAATTTTTATTCTTTGTTCTATTGTAGAATCATTTATAATGTATTTAATCGTTAAATTGCCTATATTAGACTTAAAGTGTTCCACTTCCCCGTCTTTGTAGTTTGTATATTTGAACGATGCAAATATGATATTGCATTGAAATATTAGAATACTTATGAATAAATTGGTTCTATATTTTAGAAGAATTGATTTCATTTCCTTTCGTCAATGCAATTTTAGTCAGTAATGGTCCGGTAAGCTCGGTAACTATGGTTGTTCCAAGTGCAATGGGGACTATTATATTACTGAGAGAGGGAAATTGTTCGGCGGCTATTACGCATAAACCTATTGCAATACCTGCTTGAGAAAGAAGTCCCATACCTGCATATTTCGTGACTGTTTTCGGTGCACCTGATAACTTTCCTCCGATGAATGTACCTATATATTTCCCCGCAAAACGTCCTATCAAGTAACCAATGGCTATTTTCCCCAATTTGATGAGCATTCGAACCTTTAAACGCGCTCCGGCAAGTACAAAATAGAGAAGATAGAATACCGGTCCGAATGTGTCGAGAGAGGAAAACAGGTGCTTTTTTTTATTTGACCAATTCGTAATCAGAAATCCTGCAACCATTGATGCAAGTAGAGGAGAAAGTTCGAGTCCTCTGAATCCGCCTTTTATAAGACCTCCGAAAGACATAATAATACCGAGGGTTAGAACGATAAATTCTATCTCGGTTTTTGCGTATTTGGCAAGAAGATTTATAAAATAGCCGGCAATTATACCAACGATTACGGATATGATAAGGCCTATAATAATTTTCAAGATAATTATGGAAATCGATAATTGGTGAGCATTATTCATATGAGATTGAAGAATTGTTGAAGTGATAGCATAAAGAGTAATTCCTATTGCATCATCAATCCCGGTACATGCTAGAAGCACCTGTGAAATAGGACCGTGTGCCTTGTACTCTCTGATTACGGTAATTGTAACGGCGGGAGCTGTTGCCGCCCCGATTGCGCCGATAAGAAATGCTTGCAGAAGCGGTAAACCGGTAATATAAACGAAGAACGTAATAAATAAAAATGCTGCGAGGGATTCAAAAACTACGATAAATGCTATAGGTTTACCGAGGCGTTTCAGATCTTTAATGCTTAATTCTCCGCCTACATTGAATGCAACTATCATTAGAGCAAAGTTGATTAGCCATGTAAGGGCAATATCCATTTTGAAGGGAATTAAATTTAAGAATGATGTTCCGACGATGAGACCGCCCAGTATGTAACCGGTTACGGAGGGAAGATGTATATATTTTACGGCTTTTCCGAAAAGATACCCGGTAATTAAAGCTATTCCTACAACAAAAATCACATTCATTTAGAGAGATATTACAACAAGTAAGAAAAAAAAGCAAGAGGAACAAATGGGGCAAGTGGTATAGACATATTTACTACTTTCATACATTGAAGTTGATAGAAATATTAAATGAGAACACAGTAAGCATGATTATTTACATTATGTCATTCTGAACTTGTTTCAGAATCTCATTAATGCCTTGAATTTTATTCAAGGTTACATTACTAAATTCCCCTCGGCAAGAGGGGTGGACTGACGAATGTCAGGACGGGGTGTTCTGAAATAAGTAATAAGTAAGAAGTAGGAACTGAGAATTTAGATTGGAAATGATTATCAAAGATTCCTTTATTTCTTATTTCTAACTTCTTACTTAAAAAACTTGTGACGATAGTCGCGTTACTTCTTACTTCTTATTTTTTAATTTTTACACAATCATATTTTGCAGCATAGTTCTTTAGATTACCAAGTGGTTAATATGTTCGTACCTATCTACTAAGAGAAAGAAATGGACAGAGATGATCTTCGTATTTTAGCTGTATCTATATCATCTTTTTTATGCAACCTGGCCTGATGATTACAATTAGAATTTAGAATTTTCTTTTGCCGGAGTAAATTTATCAGGATTATTTTGCCAAATTGATTTCGTTGCCCTTTTGCAATGCAATCTTTGTAAGTAATGGGCTTACGATTTCGGTAACAATGGTAGTACCGAGAGCAATGGAAACAATCAGATCGCTGATGTTGGGGAACTGCTGTGCCGCCACAACACACAAACCTATTGCAATTCCTGCCTGCGAAATGAGGCCTATACCTGCATATTTTGTAACGGTAGACGGTGCATGGGATATTTTGCCGCCTAAGAATGTTCCTGCATATTTTCCGACAAAACGCCCTAGAAGGTATCCTATTGCAATTTTACCCAACTTGATAAGCATACGGATTTTTAGTCGTGCAGCGGCGAGGACAAAGAAAAGTATGTAAAAAACTCTGCCGAAGGAATCAATCGAATTGAAAATATGTTTTCGGTCTCTGGACCAGTTTGTTATTATAAATCCCGTGGTCATGGCCGCAAGGAGAGGCGATAGTTCAAACCCCAGGAGGTTGTTTTGCATAAGCCCGCCCATTGATATGAGAATTCCCAATGTAAGAGCAATATATGCAACTTCACTGTTTGCGAATCTGGACAATAATTGAAGCAAAAGTGCTGCCAGGGCTCCTATAAAAATTGAAATTAAAAGTCCTATGGTTATATGTAATATAAGTCCTAAAACCGAAAAAGCCGCTCCGCCAGAGTGGGAAATTAGCGTTGATGACATGATCGCATATAAAGTTAAACCTATTGCATCATCCAACCCCGTGCATATAAGAAGTATTTGTGAAACAGGACCGCGCGCTTTGTATTCCTGGATTACAACCATAATGGCCGGTGGTGCCGTTGCCGCTCCAATACTTCCGATAAGTAATGCCTGAAGCATGGGAACACCTGTTAAATATACAAAAAGACTTATGAATACAAAAGTCATAAGGGCTTCAAAAAGAACAATTATCAGAACAGATGTACCGAGCTTTTTCAATTCGTTTATGTTTAATTCCCCAGCCACGTTAAAAGCAACGATTATCAATGCAAAATTAATCACCCAGGTAAGGGATAAATCGTAATGGTACGGGATCAGATTTAAAAATGATGAGCCCACAATTAATCCGCCGATTATATAACCCGTGACCGAAGGTAATTTAATATATTTAATCAGTTCGCCGAATATAAAACCGGTAAATAAGGCCAAACCTACAACAAATAGCGTATTCATCGAGCATATTATATTCACTTTGGGAAAAAATGCAAGTCTTTTATTGACATAACCAATATCTATGCTAATATATAGGCATGAAGTCTAAATGGAATTTAAATGAGATTATATTCGTTGCCATTTCAGGCATGGCTCTTGCCGTTATTTTTTTCGGATGGACATTTATATATGAATTAGCCAAACCGCTTAAAATTTTCGGATTGAATTATCTGTTTACGGGGGTGTGGGTGGCCGGTGGTGTTTTTATCCCATATATAATAAGAAAACCCGGAGCTGCAATTTACGGTGAAATGGCGGCATCTTTTTTTGAGATGTTTATTACTCAGTGGGGAGTAACCGCTCTTTTGTGGGGATTCGTTCAGGGAGGAATTGCCGAGATTGTATTTTTGATTTTCAGATATAAAAAGTTCAATATGTTTATAGCGATACTTGCCGGGGCACTGGCAAATATCGGAGCTTATGCGCTCGAGTACTATTTTTACAAATACAGTGGTTTAAAATCATGGATAGTAATAAACGGTGTGTGGTCCTCGCTCTTAAGCGGAGCTGTTTTCGGGGGCGTTTTGAGTGTTCTTGCTGCCAATTCCCTAAAAAGAGCCGGAATATTAAAAAACTTCAAGATTTCAAATGGCAATTAGAGTAAAAAACCTTTCTCTTGAAATAGAGAACAAAAAAATTTTAAAGGATATATCTTTTACCATAGAAAACGGGGAAAATGTACTCGTATTAGGACCTTCAGGTGCGGGGAAAACATCTTTAATCAATGTTCTGACGGGAATTATACCTCTAAACATACCGGGGAAAATTAGCGGAAATATAAGTATAGATGGTATTAATCCGTCAACAGATAGGGAAAAACTGATTGAAAAGGTGGGAATGGTATTTCAAAACCCCGATGATATGTTTGCCACGCTCAGGGTGGAAGACGAGATAGCATTTAGTCTTGAGAGGAAAAATATCAGGCGGGGAGAGATCAGAGAAAGAATCGGTTATGTTCTGAAACAGATGAATTTGGAGGGGTTTGAAAACCGAGAAATAGCTACTTTATCGGGAGGGGAGAAACAAAAACTGGCTATAGCATGTGTGGAAGCCACGGAACCTAAATATATTTTCTTGGATGAACCTACCGCATTATTGGACCCGATTGCCACGGAGCGGTTTTTCACTTTTCTGCATCAAACAAAGAGACAATTTATCATTGTTGAGCACAAAATTGATACGATTATTGATATTATTTCAAGAGTTATTTTAATAAATGAAAATGGTGAGCTTGAGTACTACGGAGAACCTGAATATCTTTTTAATTCTTGTAAAAAGACACGTTATTATAAACCGAAACTCATAAATCTATCGTGTGTTTTAAAGGAGAGGGGTATTCTGAAAAACATATCCGGTAAAAAATCCGAAATAATAAACTCCGTAATAGAGAACAAAATGTATTTTCAAAATACTCCGAAACCCCATGGGGATGTGCCAAACATTGCCGTAGAAATTAAGAATCTTTCCTTTTCCTATGGGGAAAAAGATTTTGGTTACGGCAATTTTAAAATATATAATGGAATGACTCATATAGTACTCGGTAACAACGGAGTGGGTAAAACAACGTTCCTAAACATACTGGCCGGATTTGAACGGAATTATTCGGGTAATGTGGTGATGTTTGGAGAAGAGCTCCGCAGATTGGAAAGAAAAACTCTGTATAAAAACTTAGGATATGTATTCCAGAACCCTGAAACGACGTTTTTCAACAGCAGTGTAAGTGAAGAGATTGAATATACGTTATCAAATTCTGAAGTTGAAAGAGACATAATAATGAAGTGGCTAAAGCTGTTTCACCTTGAAGAGATAGATGATGTGAGTCCCTATAACATAAGCACCGGAGAAAAAAGACGACTGTCCATATTATTGATGGTACTTGGAGAAAAAAAACTGTTGCTTATTGATGAACCCACATTCGGTCAGGATTATGAAACGAAAGAAAGGACAATGGAACTCATCAATCGAATAAAAGAGAATGGTGTTACGATGCTGATAGTAACGCATGACACGGATGTGGCTTTTGGTTGCGGTGATTTCATAAGTGTTATGACTGATGGTGGACAACTGAAAACATATAAAAATAATGACCTTAGTATTTTAAAAGAAATTGAAAATGGGGATCCGATTATCAATATTGTCAAGGAAATTACCCGCAGACAGCCGGAATTCCCTCCGCTTTTAACAGTGAAACAATGGGGAAATTATTGTGAAAAACATATTTGATTTTAACCCTTCTGTAAAGATGTTTGTCGTTTTCTTTTATGTTACTTTTTTAATATTAAATATGAATGTAAAATTTAATATTTCGGTTCTCGTTATATCTTTCTTATTCGTAATAATGTCGGCAAAAAGATTAAGGTTATTACTTTCTCTGTTTGTAGCCGTTATTGTATTTTCTTTCACTATATTCCTTATGAATTTCCTGTTTTTTGCAGCGGGTAAAACTCCGTATTCGATTGTATTTCTGCACGGTACATATGAAGGGGCGGTGAGAGGGGGTGTTCTCGCCATGAGAGCGGCATCTGTAATATTTTTATCAGTGGGTTATCTCTTTTCAACAGAACCGTTTTCCATGGTGCAGAGTTTTATGCAAAATCTCCGTTTATCTGAGAAAATCGGATATGCGCTTTTAATAGCATTAAGAGAAATTTATCTATTTAAAAACAGCCTTGTTAATATTGAAAGGGCGATGTTAATCAGGAAGTCGGGTAAACCCATTGTATTGACGGATCGCTTGAAAATGGTGCTTCCCCTGTTTGCCATGGTTGTAAGGAAAGGTGAGAGAAGCGCCATAGCGCTGGAGATGAGGGGAATGATATTAAAGAGGAAAGGGGATTACTATAGAGATATGAGCTTGAAAACAAAGGATGTGCTTTTTTTGATAATTTCTATCGGATTGTGCATATTGGGGGCAGGTTTTAATATTTAATATTTATTCAGAGTGTTTTTACTAATTTTTGGGAGTGTTCGGAAATAAGTTAGAAGTAGGAACTGAGAACTAAGAAGTTGAATCTGAAGTTATTTTATTATATTCATCTATGAAAATGACCCCTCAGTCCGGTAAAACCGGACAGCTCCCCTTAAAGTGGAGCAGCCATGTTGAAAAATAATTATGAACAGGAAATTGAGAAGCGAGAAATTATATAGGAAGTGATTGTCTCATATTTCATCCGTATCTTACTTATCACTTCTTATTTCTTACTTGGGACGTAGTCCCGTTACCTCTAACTTCTCATTTTTGGCAATTTTCAAGTAAGGGTAAGTGGTACAGACATATTTACCACTTTCATACATTGAAATTGACAGAAATATTAAATGAGAACACAGTAAGCGTGATTGTTTACAATCGGTCATTCCTGACTTGATCCTGAATCTAATTACCTATTACTTCTTACTTCCCACTTCTTAGTTCTTACTTATAAATGAATTCCCCTCGGAAAGAGGGGCACTGCGTAGCAGGGGGGGTGTTAAAAGAGCATACGGGCTTTCCATTGAATTATAATTTCTCAATTCCTATTTCTTAATCTCGAAGAAATCTTTTCACTCCCATTAGGTGGTTAATATGTTTGCACCTATATTATGGATATGTCCCCGATGCTTGACCAAAAATAATTCGTATGATAACATATTTGTAATCAAAAGAGTGGAGGTAAAGGATGAACACGGTAATTTTGGTCGAATTCGTACTGTATCTCTTGCTTATGTTAGGTGTGGGTCTCTATTTTGCAAGAAAAAAAATGACACAAGAAGGGTTTTTGCTAGGGGCAAAGAAGATCCCCGGATGGGCCCTTGCGCTTTCCGAAAGGGCAACGGGTGAATCGGCATGGTTGGTACTGGGGCTTACGGGTTTTGCCTTTACAGCCGGTTTATCTTCAATATGGATAGCTGTTGGTTGTGTAAGCGGGATTGTGATTTCGTGGGCATGGTTAGCCAATAATTTTCGCAAAGAAAGAGATAAATACAATGCGCTTACTTTACCCGACTATTTTGCAGCAAAATATAAAGATCAGGGGACATTTATAAGGTTATTTTCCAGCATAATCATAATATTTTTCTTTATTCTGTATGTGGCCGCACAATTCAGCGGTGCAGGCAAGACATTAAACATAACTTTCGGTATGAGTA
>WFRF01000121.1 GCA_015486655.1 Caldifarciminota bacterium
ATGCAAACGTAACATACGAGAGAAAAGTGGCTGTCAAACTTAAAGACGGGAGCAAACAAACCATTGATGCAAAGAGTATAATAGTAGCAACGGGCTCCGAGCCGTTGGAGCCGAGCATATTCAGTGTTGATCATAAAACAGTATTGAACAGCACCGATGCGTTAAACCTCGAAGCTTTACCCGAATCTCTCGCCATCGTGGGCTCAGGGGCAATAGGACTTGAATTTGCTACAGTATTTGCAAAATTGGGCGTTGATGTGGATGTTATAGAAATGTTGCCTGATATTGCTCCGGAGATTCATGACAGGAAGATTGCAAGAACATTGGCTTTGAGTTTAAAAAAATGCGGGATAAAAATACATACCGGAGAGAAGGTGGAGAGTGTAAAAATAGGGGATAATCAGGTTATAATAAAAACGGATAAGGATAGCACGCATACTTCCGAGAAAGCGCTTATTGCCATCGGGAGAACAATAAACAACTCTTTATTGAAAAATGTCGGTGCCGAGTTTGAAGGACCGTTTGTTAAAGTCAATGAAAAGATGGAAACCTCAATAGAAGGAATTTATGCGGTGGGTGACATCACCGGAGGTCCTCTCCTTGCGCACAAAGCCGAATTTGAAGGGATTGTGGCTGCGGATAGTATAGCAGGTTTGGATAACAGGAGAGAATTGTTCGAAAACATACCCGCATGTATATTTACAATACCCCCTGTTGCAACATGCGGTTTAACAGAGGATGATGCAAAGAAAAAGGGGATTGAGGTAAAAACAGGAGAGTTTAATTACAGTGCAAATGGAAAAGCTCTGTCCATGGGGGAGACCACCGGATTTTGTAAAGTAGTGACGGAGAAAAATACCGGGAAGGTAATAGGTGCCCAGATATTGGGAGAAGGAGCTGATATCATGATAAGTGAAGCTGCCGTTTTGATTAAGGAAGGGGTAACCGCCGAGCAATTTTCAAAAATCGTTCATCCGCATCCTACGCTGGGTGAAATATTCATGGAAAGTGTTCATGACGCTCTCGATGAATCCATACATAAGTACAAAATAAAAAAATAGAATTATTTCAAGTCAAATATTTTTGCAGGGACAGTTGTAATTGTCCCTGCATTGTTTAATTAAAATCAAATTTATGTGCTACATTTGCTCCGGAGAACTGACTCCGATTAATGACAATCCGATTTTTATTGTATTTTTGACGCACTGGACCAAAGCAAGTCGAGCCTGGGATAATTCAATATTCTCCGTTATAACCCTGTGTTTGTTGTAAAAGCTGTGGAAAGCAGAGGCTAAGTCAATTAAGTATTTTGGTAAAATTGCAGGTTCTCTTATCCTGATTACGTCATCAAGAGCATCCGGGAACATAAGTACCATTTTTATCAGCTCGATTTCCTTTTCTTCATTGAGAAGTGAAAAATCCACATAATTATCGATATTTATCCCTTTGGAATCTGCGAATTTCAAAATACTTGAAATGCGGGCGTGAGCGTATTGTACGTAAAATACCGGGTTGTTTTCGCTTTTTTCTTTTGCCAGTTTCATATCAAAGTCAAGATGTGCGTTCTTTTTTCTCATTACAAAAAAGAATCGAGCAGGATCTTTCCCCACATCACCAATTAAATCGTCAAGGGTGATAATCTGCCCTTTTCTTTTTGACATCTTTATTTTTTCACCTTCATTAACCAGATTAACGATTTGGTGTATTAGAATTTCAAGTCTGTTCGGGTCGTGCCCCAAAGCTTTGAAAATTGCTTTTAAACGTTTAATATAACCGTGATGGTCCGGCCCGAAAATATCAATCAAGTACTCAAAATTGCGCCGCACCTTATCCTCGTGATATGCCGCATCGGGCAACAAATAAGTATATTCGCCGTTCTTTTTTATTATGGCTCTGTCTTTGTCGTCCCCGAATTGTGTAGACTTGAAAAATGTGGCGCCCTCATTTTCATATAACAACCCCTTTTCTTTAAGTGTGTTTAAAACATATTCGGGTAAATTTTCTTCTCTTATTCTCTTTTCGTGAACTTCCGAGTCAAACTCAACACCAAAATTTCTCAAGCTCTCTATTTGCATTGAATGAAAATATCTTACCCCCTCAGAACCGAGATAATCACTTCTTGATTTATCGTCCATTCCGGATAAATCCGTATTTTTGGAGATTGCTCTTACAAAATCATCAATATATTCACCGTGGTACCCGTTTTCCGGTATCTCATAAGGGAATCCGTTGAGCTTTTTATAAACTTCGTTACATGAAATCCCAAGTAAATATACCTGATTCCCTCCGTCATTTATGTAAAATTCGCTAATGGCTTGATATCCTCTCCAGTTTAAAATCTTTACGAGGCTGTCGCCAAGTGCCGCTGCTCTTCCGTTTACAATAACCATAGGACCTGTGGGGTTTGAACTTACGTATTCAACCAATATCTTTTCTTCACCAACATTATCCAATTTTCCGTATTCTTCTCCTGCTGAAAACACCCGCTCGATCTCTTTATGATAAAATTCATTCTTAAGGAAGAAATTTATGTAACCGCCTACTACTTCAACTTTTTCAAAAAAAGCGTTCCCTTCTATGGCATCTTTCAAATCCGAGGCTATCTTTTTGGGATCGTTTTTTAAAATCTTTGCCAGTTGGAAGGCAATTTGCGTGGAGTAATCGCCGAACTGCTTGTTTGGACTCTCTGTTACGGAAGGTTCGGTATCGGGCAGATTGTATTTTTTTTCGATTACCTTTTTTAGTGATTCGGCTATTGCGTTTTTAATCATGTTAATCTCCGTTTTCTATTTTCTCCACCTCGGCATCCCCCCACAGAGACTCAATATCGTAATAATAGTATGTTTCGTCATCGAAGATATGAATGACAACATCCACGTAATCCATTAAAATCCATTTTGCATTTTCATAACCTTCTATATGCCAGACATTTTGACCGTTTTCTTTCATCTTCTTTTTTATGTTATCTGCAATTGATCTAAGGTGTATGTTTGAACTCCCCTTAATTATCACAAAATAATCCGTCAATGATGTTATTTTTGAAACGTTCAAAATCTTAATAAAATCAGGTTTCTTTTCCTTTGCAGAATTGATAATTCTTTCAAGCATTATGTTACTGTTTCCTGTTCTCAATGTCACTGTACCTCCTTATAAACAATGAGGACTTCTCCCTGAAATCCTTTCCCAATATGATTGTTACATCAAATAAATAACTACCTAAAGAATCAATCACAAGAGAATCTATACCCGTAATAGAAGAAATCAACTCCACCTTCTTTCTGGGCAAACCTTCTTTGTAAACTATATAACTCATTTTTGTCATTTTTGCAAGGTTACTTGTGTTTATAACGTCAAATTCGGCTTTGCTAAGCAGATCCGAGTAAAAATGTGCGGCTCCGTTTTCACCGCAGGCATTTCTAACATCAATTGTAAATGATTTTTTATACAGTTCTGTTTCCTCGTTTCTATGCAGTAAATGCGTCATACGAAAAAAAACGGAAATCAATAGAATAAAAACTATTACAGACAAAGAGATTAAAATAAATTTGTCAACGGGGTTTATTTCTCTTTTTCTACGTTTTCTTGCCATTGATTACACTGTTCGCATTAATTATGCTATCTTCTGAAATATCTGAGTTTATAATTACTGAGTTAGAGTAAATTGTTACATTATTGTGTATATGAGATTTCCCTAAAATGGAAACTCCGGGATAGATTTCAACATCCTTTTCTATCTCCACATCGTAATCCAAAAATATGCTTTCCGGTATATGCATGGTTACTCCGCTTTTCATTAGGTTATCTCGTTTTAATTTAAGCATGTGGTTTTCCACTTGGGATAAACGGAGTCGGTCATTGATACCCGTCATTTCAAAAGAATCTTCAAGGAGAAAGGATAAAACGGGATTTGAAGAGTTTTTACTGAGAAATTCCACTGTGTCGGTAAGGTAATATTCATTTTGCATGTTTTTGTTGGAAAGGTGTTTTAAGCTGTCTTTTAACTCTTTTCCGTTAAAAACATATACACCCGAATTCACTTCGTTAATTTTTCTTACGGTCTCGTCTGCATCTTTCTCTTCAACGATTCTTAAGATGCGGTTATTCTCCTTAACAATGCGCCCATAACCGTAAGGCTCATTCAAACGGGCGGTTATCACCGTGCATGATGAACTGTTTGTATGGTGGAAATCCATTGCTTTCGATATGGTTGCTGATGTAATGCACGGAGCATCGCCGCATAAGATAACAACAGTGTCGTTATCTTCAATATAATGAGAGGCAGATTTAACGGCATCCCCCGTACCAAGCAAATCCTTCTGGACTGCATATTTAAATCCGTTGCCGAAGTATTCCATCACAATCTCCTTACCATTTCCAACAACGATAATTTCCTCATCAATTCCGGCATTTTTAGAGGCTTCTATTACGTATGAAAGCATTGGTTTTCCCATTATTTTATGCATAACTTTGGGAATTGATGATTTCATTCTTTTACCGAGACCGGCAGCAAGAATTATACTTTTTTTCATATCTCCACCCTCATATTATCTATGAGTCGAGCTTTTCCCACATAAATCGCTATGAGTATTCTTATGTTTCCCTGAATTTTGTTAATTGGCGTGAAAGTATCATCATCGACAATTTCAATATAATCAATTTTTCCCACATTGTTCTCATTTAAGATTTTTCTTATTGCTTCTTTAATTTTGTTGCCGTCCCTCTCGCCGTTTTCAATTGTTTCTTTTGCTTTCAGTAAACTCTTGTATATGTACGATGCTCTATTATGCTCTCCTTCGGTAAGATAGCCGTTTCTCGAACTCAGAGCCAATCCGTTTGATTCCCTTATTATTTTCCCCGTTTCTATTTTAATGTCGAAATTAAGATCTTTGACCATTTTTTTAATTATGAAAGCCTGTTGGGCATCTTTTTCTCCGAAAACGGCGATATCGGGTTTTACAATATTAAAAAGCTTCGCAACAACGGTAGTTACACCTCTAAAATGGGTTGGACGAGATTTTCCGCATAAAATATTAGAATAATCTTCGACATAAACAAAAGTCTTGGGATTTTCATACATCTCACTTGCTTCTGGGTAAAATATAACATCGACATTTTCATTCGCCAATTTATTTTTATCTGCTTCGAATGTTCTGGGATAAGACCTATAATCTTCATTGGGTCCGAACTGAGTGGGATTTACAAAAATACTGACTACGACTATATCTCCAAGCCGCTTGGCAAGCCTTACAAGGCTTATATGCCCCTCATGCAGATTCCCCATTGTGGGGACAAAAGATATTTTCTTCCCGTCGGCTCTATTTTTATCGGAAAAACATTGCATTTCTTTTATATTTCGTATGATTTCCATATTTCCTCCTCAGAATGAAAGAAATTTTTTCCCCGAAAAATCTGTTTCTATCTCTTTTATGAAATATTTGAAATCAAAATTATCCTGCAGAAAGTCGATTTTGTCTATGTTAATTATCAGTAAGGGCGAAGATTTATACCTGAAAAAGAATTCGTTATACTTTTCAATCAGCACCTGCAGATAATCTGCATTTATATTTGATTCAAATGTTCTGCCCCTCTTTTTAATGTGTTTTGTTAATGTATCAAGGGAGCTCTGGAGATAAATTACAAGATCCGGATTAGTAATCTGGGATTTCATCAGTGAATAAATTGTTTTGTACATGCTGAATTCGTTTTCATCGAGATTAATCTCGGCAAAAATATAATCTTTATCAAAAAGATAATCCGAAATAATCATGGAATTAAAGAGATTTAATTGTCTGTATTTTGTCATCTGTTTGAATCTTGATAACAGGAAATAAATTTGGGTTTGGAATGCATATCCCTTTCTGTCTTTGTAAAAATTTGATAAAAACGGGTTTGTTTCCACCTCTTCCAAAATCAATTCGGCATTGTAATAATTCGCCAATATATTGGAAAGAGTCGTTTTCCCGGCACCGATGACTCCTTCAATTACAATAAATTTTTTATTCATTGTGCCAATTCTCCAAATTTAGGTTATAGCAGTACTGACCGTTTATTTTAGCGAGCATCGTATCAATATCTTCTTTAAGCTTCGGGTGAACATAATCCGGGTATATATCAAACATCGGAAGTAAAACAAATTTTCTTTCGTGCATCCTCGGATGAGGGAGTATTAATGTGTCGGTTTCAATAACGAGATTGTCATAATCTATTATATCAATGTCAATTGTTCGAGGAGACCACCTGTATTCACGTGTTCTTCCGTTTTTAATTTCCACCGTTTGAATAAACGACCAAAGTTCTTCGGGTTTCAAATCCGTCTCGATTAGCAGCGCACAGTTATAAAAGTCACTTTGTCCGATTACTCCCACAGGTTCCGTTTCATATAAATGTGAATATTTTGTAATTTTAATTTTGTCGTTACTTTTAATATCTTTAACGGAATCCCTGATATATTTTAATCTGTTACCGAGATTTGAGCCCACTGATAGAATTGCAATACTCATTTTTGCTTTTCAACTGTGCAGGATACGTTCTCAATGTCAATGTTAATCGGAGGGTGCAGTTTGGTAACGGTAACAGCTACATATGACAGGTTGTGAACGGCAATGAGTTTATCGCAAACAGCGTTTGCAACGTCTTCAATATAATGATATTTATGCTCGGAGAAAACATCCGTTGCCGTTTCTATCACATCAGTGTAATCGAGATACGGTTTTTTATTTTCCAAAGCGTAAACAATGTCCAGTTTGAAAAATTGCCCGAGTTCCCTTTCTCTCTCGTATAATCCGTGAAAACCGTATAATTTGATACCTTTTATGTTGAATTTTATCATAAAACCATTATATCAAATTGATTTCATATGTCAACAAATAATTAGTTATAATTAAAGCAGCCACGTAGCAAGTAGGAAGTAAGAAGTGAGAAGGGGAAAATAAATGGAAGCCCATATGGCTCTATAAACACCCCGTCCTGACATTCGTCAGTCCACCCCTCTTACCGAGGGGAATTTATAAATGTCATGCTGAACTTGGTTCAGCATCTCAATGAGATTCCGGATCAAGTCCGGAATGACCGATCATAAATAATACCGTTGTGGTGTTCTCATTTAATATTTCTATCAATTTCAATGTATGAAATTGGTAAATATGTCTATACCACTTACCTAATTAGTTATAATTAAAGCAGCCAGGTAGCAAGTAGGAAGTAAGAAGTGTTAAGTAGAAAAATGGTGGAATATTTTATGTCCTAATCGGATTAAATCTTGACAAAACGGGGTAATTCGTGTAATATTCGCACAAAAGGAGAATTTATGAGAGTACTTTCCGGTATTCAACCTTCGGGAGCTTTACACATCGGTAATTATTTCGCAATGATGAAAAGAATGATAAATTACCAGGAGAACAATGAA
>WFRF01000122.1 GCA_015486655.1 Caldifarciminota bacterium
ACATAACCCTAAAATGCCCGATTGGCCCGATAGGGACCGTTTTATTCTCTCAAAAGGACATGCCTCTCCGGCGCTCTATGCCGTTTTGGCAGATACGGGTTATTTTCCCAAAGAAGAACTTATGCACTTCAGAAAGGCAAACTCCATGCTTCAGGGACACCCCTCATATCTGAAAACCCCGGGGGTTGAGGATTCAACCGGCTCTCTGGGACAGGGACTGTCTTTTGCGTGCGGTGTGGCATTGGCGGGTAAATTAGATGCAAAGGATTACAATGTCTACTGCATGATCGGTGACGGGGAATCCGAAGAGGGACAGATTTGGGAAGCGGCGATGAACGCAGCACGCCACAATCTCGATAATCTATGTGCCATTCTCGATTACAACCATCTTCAAATAGACGGCAATATATATGATATAAAAAGACCCGAACCTTTTTTGGAAAAATGGCTCTCATTCGGTTGGAATGTTTTTGAGATTGACGGACATGATTTTGAGGATATAATCGGTTCTTTAGAAACATTTAAGATAATAAAAGGGAAACCCACAATGATTATCGCTCATACAATAAAGGGAAAAGGGGTGTCATTTATGGAAAATCAAGCCGATTGGCATGGCAAAGCCCCCAATAAAGAGGAAAGGGATAGGGCAATAAAGGAGCTGAGAAGATATGTATGATTTGTTTTCCCTGAGAAAGGTATACGGAGAAACCCTCGCGAAAATAGCGGACAAGTATCCCGATATAGTCGTTCTTGACGGAGATCTTGCAAAATCGACGAAAACTCAAATCTTTGCCAAAAAATTCCCCGCAAGGTTTTTCGATATAGGTATTGCGGAAGCCGACATGGTGGCAACCGCCGCAGGGCTCGCCTCGTGCGGTAAGATACCCTTTGTAAGTTCCTTTGCAATGTTTGCAACGGGAAAATGTTGGGAGCAGGTGAGAAACACCATAGCATATTCAAAATTTAACGTAAAAATAGTCGCAACGCATGCCTGTCTCTCCGTAGGTGAGGATGGTGCATCCCACCAATCTTGTGAAGATATAGCAATTATGAATGTCATCCCCAATATGAATATTGTTGTCCCATCGGATGATATTTCAACGCGGTTTTTTACGGAAGAAATAGCCTCCCTCGACGGTCCTTTCTATATGAGACTGCCGAGAAGCGAAACGGAACGCATCTATTCCGAAGATAAAAAATTCCAATTCGGGAAAGCGGAAGTTTTAAGGGATGACGGAAATATCACGATATTTTCCATGGGATTAATGACCAGAATAGCTGTTAAAGCTGCCGATATCCTGGCAAACAACGGCATTAATGTAAATGTTGTGGATGTTTTGACGGTAAAACCCATAGACAGAGACACAATAATTGAATTTCTAAAGAAATCCGGTAAAGCCGTAGTGTGTGAAGAGCATGAGATAAACGGCGGACTTACATCGATAATATCCACAATTGCGTCTATGAACTATCCGTCCAAAATAAAATCCGTGTCCATAAACGATAAATTCGGACAATCGGGCAATTGGAAGGAACTGTTTACAATTTACGGTTTAACGGAAGAAAATATAGTAAAAAATGTAATGGAGTTGGCAAATGATTGAGTTTTCACACGTATACAAATACTACAAAAAGGATTGGGCTGCACTTGAGGATATAAACTTCAAAATCGAAAAGGGGGAATTCGTATTCCTCATAGGTCCTTCCGGCGCGGGTAAAAGCACCCTGTTGAAACTTATCTACATGGAAGAAAAACCTACACTCGGTGAAGTTTTCGTTGACGATTATTCCTCTGCAACCATAAAAGACAAGGAAATTCCCTTTCTCAGAAGAAAAATAGGTGTAATATTCCAGGATTTTAAACTGCTTGACGACAGAAATGTTTATGAGAATATCGCCTTTGGGTTAGAGGTAACGGGAGGAAAAAGAGGTCTTATAAAAGAAAAAACACTTGAAATTCTTCAAAAATTACATCTCGGACACAGGAGGAATGCCTTCCCCTATCAATTATCCGGAGGAGAACGACAGAGAGTAGCCATAGGCAGAGCTTTAATTCGTGAACCTTTTATAT
>WFRF01000123.1 GCA_015486655.1 Caldifarciminota bacterium
CAATTGAAATTGAGGATAATAATAATATTCAAAAAATATACATTGAATTGACAAATATGTGTAACTTTTCCTGTAAGATGTGCTATCGAAATAAGTTTACCGAGAAAAATGGTATCATGGAAAAATCCCTTTTGGAGAAGCTCCTAAAAGAAATGAAAAAGTTACCCCGTTTAAAGACCGTTGTTTTGGGGGGGATGGGAGAACCGTTTCTATACAAGGGAATCGAAGATTTAATAAAATATATAAAATTGGAGATTGGCAGTGAGCTTATTCTGCCTACAAACGGTTTTTTTCTTGACAAATATATCGATTTTCTTGTGGATATCGGTGTAAACAAGATTGTTCTGTCGGATGATTTTACGGAAATAGGGCATTTTAGCGATAAAATGATTCACAAATTGGTAAGAAAAATCGTTGAAAAACGGGATAAAGCACAAAAAGGTATTCCCATTGTAGCGGTGGAAATGGTAATAACAAAGGATTCCATAGATAAAATAGATATAGCTGCAAAGGAACTTATTGAAATCGGTGTTTCGGAATTTATAGTTTCAAACTTGTTGCCCATTGACAAGAAATACGATTACCTCAGATTGTATCCGAAGGAAAATGCAAAATATCTCGATAAATTTATTCAGACTGCCCGCGGTAAATCTCATCTCATACTGCCTTATTTTAACCTCAGGACAGAGAGATCTTGTAATTTTATAAATAACAAATCAGCAGTTATAAGATGGGACGGGGCTGTTGCTCCGTGTTACAGATTGTTACATGACAGCACCGAAATTGTTTTGGGGAGGGAAAAACAGATTATTGCGAAAACATTTGGCAATGTAAAGGATGAGAGCTTATATGACATATGGAACAGCAGAGACTTTAAATGGTTCAGATTTACTGTGCAAAATGCCCTCTATCCCTCGTGTTTGGATTGTGATTTTAACGATGTTTGTGAATTTGTAAAAAGTACGGAAAATGATTGTTGGGGGAACAACGGTTCATGCGGAGATTGTCTCTGGTCGAGGAATATAATTATATGCCCCTGATAGAGCAATAAATTCATATTACCGAGAAATCACCATATCATCCCTAATAATTTAAAGGAATAATATGCATATATTATTGACAAAATCATACGTAATGTTAATATATGTAAACTGTAAAGAGAGGTTAGGTATGAAGAAAATATTATTTCTGATTTTGTTGTTTCCGGTTTATTTATTTCCCCTGACAAACCATCCGAATCCGCTTGTAATCCAAAATATTCAAAATACGAGCGTAACGTATCCAATCAGGTTCGTTTTATTGGGCGACAGCAGAAACAGCGATTCAATTCCCCCGGGCGAAGCCGGTGACGGAGACTCTGTTTTGTCAACGCTGAGGAATACAATAAACGGTTTAAATCCCAGTCCCGATTTTGTGATTCATTCGGGTGACTTTTGTTTGAGAGGACACAGATACGAATATTATAGATATGCGGCAATGATCGATTCCTGTAATGTCCCGTGGCTTACCGTTAGGGGGAACCACGAATTGTATGCCGATGAGGGCCCCTTTGTCTATGACAGTATTTTCGGAGACTCCGATTTTACTTTCGATTATGGGAAAGCCCGTTTCATATTCATGTCCGATTGCCAGCAGTATCATACATCAAGTTACAATTCAATCGATTATCTGTTTTCGTCTTCGCAAATCAATTGGCTGGACAGCCTTCTGAGTGATGCACATAATAACGGGATGTATTCCTTTGTATTTGCACATGTCCCTCCTTATATACCGAATCATGACACCACATATTGCCTCGGAGATACAAATTACTGGCCTAAGCCCAATTATAGTGAAAGTCATACGGAATTATTCACAAACGCACTTTCCAATTACGGTGTTTTGATAGCCGGATTCGGTCACCAACACTTTTACGACAGATATACATATAATGGTGTTCACTATATTATTTCCGGCGGTGCCGGCGGTCCTCCCGTTACTCCTCTGCAACAGGCTCCATACGGTGCGAATTTTCATCATTTTGTATTGCTGGAATTATATCAGGACGGAACGCTCAAAGGGTATGTTTATAGAGAGGGTTATTCAACGCCTGACACGGTTTATAATTTTACGTACTTAAGCGGTATTAAATCAAATAACGAAAATATGGGGCAAAGCCATGTAAATGCAAAAATCACAGGACACATGCTGTTTATTAGTTCCGAATGGGGAATCAGGAAAGTGGAAATCATAGGTATTGCCGGTCGTATGATTGAAAAGAAGAATATTAATTCTAAAAATAGTATCTCTATTAAACTGAAAAAGGGTGTTTATTTTTACAAAGTAACCACAACCAGGTCAACAGATATGGGTAAAGTAATTGTGCTTGATTGATAAAAATCCTTGACATATTCGGTATCTTAAAATAATATGTAGCATATTGTGTTTGTATTATGGAAAATTTTAAAGAATTGATAATGACAAAAACTGCGGCAAAACGCCTGATTTTTTTCTTAGTTGGTGATATCATTTTGCTGATTACTTCAGCAATTTTAGCTGTTTATACCAGGTTTAATTTTAGACTTCCTATTGGTATGGTCACTTTTTTGTGGATGCTGGTATTTCTCAGTCTCATAATTAAAATCCCTATTTTATACCTGTTCAGGTTATATAATATTTCATGGCGTTTTGTAAGCCTTGATGAGGCTGTACGATTGGTACTTGCCATATCAATAGGTGAATTCGTTCTATTCCTTGTTATCGGTACTCTTTATTTCTTTGGAATGATAGATTATTTGCCGAGATCTATTCTGTTGATTGATTTTTTATTGAGTTTGTTTTCTATAGGCGGATTCAGATTATCAAAGAGATTAATAGGTATATTGGCACAGCGTAAAATCGCAAGTAAAGCCAAAAAGAAAACGATAATTATAGGAGCCGGATCTGCCGGAGAACAGATTATTAGAGAATTACTTAAATCCGACAGCGAATACTATCCTGTTTGTATTATTGATGACGACAAATCCAAAGTCGGAACGTATATACATGGTGTTAAGGTTTCCGGGGGTAGGGATAAAATAGAAAAGTGCGCATATTTATATGCATGTGATACGGTAATAATAGCGATTCCAACCATATCCAAAAGGGATCTTAATGAAATCGTCGGAAAAATAAAAAAATCAGGTATAGAAGAAATTAAAATTCTACCCTCTATTCTTGATATTGTAAATGATAGAGTTACGATTTCAGATATAAGACCCGTCAGATTGGAAGATCTTTTGGGCAGAGAACAGGTGAAAATAGATATGAAACAGATTGCAAATATGCTTGAAGGTAAAACGATTATGGTGACAGGCGCAGGCGGTTCCATAGGAAGTGTTCTGTGTAAGCAAATTGCCAAATTCAAACCGAGAAAATTGATTCTGTTTGAAATAGATGAGACTGAGCTTTTCAACATCACAAATGAGCTTACATTTAGTTTCCCTTATATAGAGTTCGTAGACATAGTGGGAGACGTAAAAAACAAAGAGAAGATTGACAGGGTAATGGGTAAATGTCATCCCGACATGGTATTTCATGCATCTGCATACAAGCATGTTCCCGCAATGGAAAAGAACCCGGATGAAGCAATTACAAATAATATATTAGGGACTTACAATCTTGCAAAATCCGCGGTTGAACATGGAATCAAAAAGTTTGTGTTGATATCGACGGACAAAGCGGTGAATCCCACGAGTATAATGGGGGCGAGCAAAAGATTCGCCGAATTAATAATAAACAGTCTGAATACAGAGAAAAAAACAAGGTTTATTTCCGTCAGATTCGGCAATGTACTTGGTTCAAGGGGTAGTGTGATTCCGATATTTGAAAAGCAGATAAAAAACGGCGGACCGATAACCATTACCCATCCGGATATGAAAAGGTATTTTATGTTAATTCCTGAAGCATGTCTTCTCGTGCTCGAAGCCAGCGCCATAGGGGAAGGTGGAGAGGTATTTGTGCTTGATATGGGAGAACCCGTTTTTATAAGAGATATTGCAAAACAGATGATAGAACTTTCCGGGTTAAAATATGAAGAGGATATAGAAATTGTTTATACCGGCATAAGACCGGGAGAGAAACTCTTTGAAGAGTTGTTAACTGCCGAAGAGGGGACAGTATCGACAAAACACGAGAAAATATTTAAAGCTAAACAAAAAGGTGCACCATCCATTAAAGTAATTGAACATTATATTGACGAACTGGTTGACAATAAAGATGACAGAACACAAATTGACAGAATATTTAAAGAATTAATTCCCACCTATAAGAGCAGTTACAATATTTAAATTCCAAAACGGAAATAATGTTAAAATATCGGTTTCTATTGTATGAAATCTTTTATTTTTTTCGCCACATTTCTTTGCTGCTTAATTGTAATATTTGTAAAAAACGGAATGGAAATGGTTCCCGAACCTACATATTCGGTGACAGGATAATCTCCGATTTTGTATCCGAACATCTTTTTATAAAATTTCTGTAAATGAATAGGAGTGAAATACGGTTTGCAACCAATTTGATGATCGGATAAATGTTTCATCAAATCATTTCTCGTCTTTTCGGTTTTTCTGAGCAATTTTTTAAATTTATTTATTTTATCGGGTTGTATTCCTTTTCTAAACTCTTCAAATTCATTATCGTATTTTGAAATTCTTATTACATAAACAAACCAGCTCATAAATGTAACATTCTTGTCTATGTGTGGAAGTTTAATTCCGTTAATTCCGTTGAGAAGTTCATAGTATCTGCCTGCGGCACGATTTCTTTTTTCCATAATTTCGTCAAGTCGCTCCATTTGAGCCACACCTAATGCAGCATTCAGTTCGCTCATTCGGAAATTATATCCAAGTCTTTCATGCTCAAGCCACAATCCCGTTACAGCTCTTCCCTGACTTCTTGCGCTTATGCAATACTCATATAACTTACGATTATCCGTAACAATTATACCACCCTCTCCGGTAGTTATCTGCTTATTCGGGTAAAAGGCGTATGTTCCTGCGATCCCTGCGGTACCGGCTTTTCTCCCTCTATATTCGCTTCCCAAAGCTTCACAAGAATCTTCAACAACGGGGATTTTTTTATCTTTAAGTGATTTTTTAAGCCCTGTAATATCCATTGGTTGCCCGAAGACATCAACGGCAATTATTCCTTTAACTTTTTTTGAGTAGCAAGCCTTTACGGCTTTGTTGAAGTCCATATTATAAGTGTTGAAATCTATGTCGACAAATTTAGGTGTAGCTCCAACAAATAGAGGTGTATTGGCAGAGGCAATAAAACTGAAAGGAGATGTTACTATCTCATCTTTATTCCCCCAACCCATGGCATTTGCAATAAGAAACAGAGCTGATGTACCGCTGTTTACAGCTACGGTATATTTTTTCCCGGTAAATTGCCTGAAACTTTCCTCAAAACGCTCAAGCCAGGGTCCTATGGAGAGAATACCGTTAGAATTTTTTAAGACATCGTTTACATAACTTATTTCTTTTTCCGTAATATCCGGACCTGATAATGGTATCAAAATTGTACCTCCAAGTTTTATCAATAATATAATGATTTTATATTTTAATCAAGTAAAAATTTCATATATTAAGTAGATGGGGCTGGAC
>WFRF01000124.1 GCA_015486655.1 Caldifarciminota bacterium
ATTCCCGATCCCGGTTATCCGGCGTATGAATATGTGGCAAAAATGCTCGGAGCCGAGATTGTTAAATACAAGAGTGCATTGAACCCGTTCGAGTCCGAGTATGAATCCATAAAAGAGATTTATAAAGAAAATGTCAAGGTTGTTATAATAAATTCACCTGCAAATCCTACGGGAAGAGTTATTCCCGTTAACAACATAATAAAGATTGCTGATTTTTTGAGAGACAGAGATGTTCTTGTGATTGCCGATGAGATATATTCGGGAATCGTATATGAAAGAAGATTTACATCGATTGCGGATTTTCTACCGCTTGACAAGTGTGCGGTAATATCGGGGGCATCAAAGAGCTATGGAATGACGGGATGGCGTATAGGTTGGACCATATCGAGTAAAGGAAATGTTACGGAGTTCAATAAATCACACATGTATGCCGTTTCGTGTGCCCCTTCCGTAAGCCAATATGCGGCACTTGAAGCATTAAGTGATAGAAGTCTGGATACATACGCATTGGACGCCATGAAATCGAATATGAAATCAGCCATTTCCGCACTATCCGACATTAACAGCATTAGAATTATTCCTCCTGACGGTGCCTTTTTTCTCTTTGTGGATGTTTCAAAAATTGCAGACGGTAAAGAAGTCGCCTATGATCTACTGGAAAAAGAGAAGGTAATTACGGTGCCGGGTATAGGGTTCGGAGATAGGGGGAAGAATTACATACGCATTTCGGTGGGTATGGAACCACACCTGCTCGAAGAGGGGCTTAAAAGACTCAAGCATTATTTCTCCAGTATATAAATGTTTTTTGTTGACAAAACTTTTAAACAATTGTTATAATCATAACAATTATTATATGTGTGTTTTAGCTATGATAGAAATTGACGGTTATGTTTTAATGTTCTGTGAAAATGTAATTGTGATATATATAAACAGGGAGAATTTATGAAAAAATCAATTTTATTCGGCTTTTTATTTCTGTTGCTTTCGTTTTTTAATCTCTATTCATCTATTATTATAGACGGTTCTTTATCGGACAGTGCCTGGACTAATGCAAAACATATTGCAGGGTTCAAAACATATGATCCCATTTCCGGTGAAGCTCCTCCCGAAAGTACGGATGTATACTACACATTTGACAATAGTGCGATATATTTTGCATTTGTTTGTCATGAGAAATCACCTGTGAATCCTAAAGCAACAAATATAGACAATGCGTACAGAGAAGAAAAGGTTTCCGTTTATCTCGATACGTATAATGATAAAAACAAAGCATATGTTTTCACCTTTTATCCTACAGGAGAAAACGACCAAGCACTTTACACGGATGCGGCTATGGGTGATTGGGATGACCATTGGAACACTATTGTATATTCGGCAACAAAACTTACCTATAACGGATGGGTATGTGAAACAAAAATCCCTTTCAACAGTTTGAAATTTCAGAAGAAAAACATTCAGGATTGGAACATATTGTTTTTCAGGAATTATAAAGATGTGAGCACGGTGTACCCTCCCGTTAAAAAACAAAATAAATTGCTCAAAGGGGGAATGATTGTAAAGGGAATAAAAATCAATAAGAGATTTTACAATCTGAAGCTTGTACCTTACGGAATGGGAACATATGAAAAGAAATATACGGATTCTCTGAATTACACATTTAATAAAGGTGGAAGAGCCGGAGCGGATATATGGTTTAATCCTACAAACAATCTGACCTGTAATATCACCATTAATCCGGACTTCAGTCAGATAGAGGCGGATGCCGTTCAATTTACGACAAATCAGCGTTTCATGCTCTACTACCCGGAAACCAGGCCGTTTTTCATGGAGGGGAGCACATATTTCAGCGATCCCCTGTTTTTATTCTACACGAGAAGGATTCAAAATCCCATGTACGGCATTAAAATTGTAGGCAATGAACTTAATACGGATATAGGATTTCTCCACAATGGAGACAGAGATACGGACGGTAATCTGACTGGTTACTATAATATGCTTAGTTTGAACAAAAATTTAAATAGGAATTTGTCTCTCGGATTAATGGCGGGAGACAAAGAATATAAAGCACCTTCCTTAAATGATTCCATATTTGTTCAAGGGCTATACAATAGACTGGGTGCGTTGAATCTCGATTATAAGAAAGGAATATTCAGTGCTTATGCCGAAGGGGGCATGGATTTTGCCTGTGTTAATAACGATACGTTAAAGGATTATACAAGAGGGTATACATTCCACGGTTATATAAAAAGATTTGACGGGAAGTTATTTAATGCTCTGACACTAACATTGATTTCGCCGTCATATACTAATGATTTGGGTTATTTTCAGCAAAACGATTACAGGAATATCGATTTTACTACTGCTTATTTGCAAAATAAGAATTCGAAACATCTACAATATATCCAATATATGTTATTTTCAAATATGGTCACAAAATTTAACGGTACATTTGATCATTTTAACGTAACACCGAAAGTATTTATCAAAATGGAAAATATTGCATTTGCGAGTGCCGGTACATACAGAAGAGAGAGGTATCTTGATAGTCTGTATAATTATCTTTCAACAACAAATCTTATTGTTTATAATCCGGGCAGTTACTTTAATGTATTTCTCGTGTATAAATATGGAAATGATGTGAATTACACGGAGAATTATCTCGGTATAAGCCATATATTTAACGGTTCGGTAACATACTCTCCGATTGAGAAATTGTATATCAAACTAAACGGAGGATTAAACAGGTTTTACAATCCCGCAACAGACAGCTTGGCATGGAATATATGGTTTATAGATGCATCATTAAAGTATAAATTTACACATGATTTTTCTTCGAGACTGGATTCACGAATTAATATGGAAACAAAAGAGGGGTTTATAAGCGAGTTGCTAACATACGAGTTTAATTCCATGTCGGCGGCTTATCTCGGAATTACGCAAAATTTCGAAAACGATAACAAGTTTGTATTTAAGGATTTCGTACTATTCGGAAAAATATCTTATCTTTTTAATTTTTGATATATTAAATTTCCGAATGAATTAGGCAATAATATTCAAGGGGAGAAAGATCTCTTTCTTCCCTTTTACTCCACTTCATTCTACCATTGTAAGATTTATAGGCAATCTCCTTTTTCTTTAAGATTTCCTAATTCCTCCTTTTTTGAATACTCCAACATGTGACATCTCCCTTGGGAATTTACATGTGACATTTTGACATTGTAACAACATTAGCGCATATGAAAACTTGACATACAGTAAGTTTTATTGTAATATGAATTTAATTACGAGAGATGTTTATTCTCAAATAGGGATTTTTAACGGGAGTAGGGACAGTGATAAAAGGTAAATATACATAAATGTTA
>WFRF01000125.1 GCA_015486655.1 Caldifarciminota bacterium
ATGCAGCCGAACTTAAACTTACAATCAAATCACTTTGTAATGCTAATTTAGTTGACATTACGCATGAGTTAAATAAATTTGATATTGATGAAGCGAGATTTGTCATGTTGCAGGCTGAGAGAATTATGCCGGAACGCTCAATAGTAATTGCCGTTGTGGACCCTGGAGTGGGGAGCAAAAGGGATTGTCTTTTGCTAAAAAAGGGGAATCGTTTCTTTATCGGTCCGGATAACGGGATATTTGATTATATTATTGACGATAAAACGGAATGTTATACTATTAAATCGGACAGGTTCGATTCCGTTTCGAACACGTTTCATGGGAGGGATATATTTGCCCCTCTTGCCGCAAAAATTGCCAAAGATGAAAGGATTGACGAATATGTTTTAAAGAGAAAATGCAAATTGAGATCACTATTTAATCCCGAGTTAAGGAACGGTTCTATAAAAGGGAAAATTGTCTATGTTGATTCTTTTGGCAATGCCATAACAAATATCGATATGAGCTTTAAAGAGAGTGTAGAAGAAGGTGTAATTTTGTTCAGGGGGAAAAAAATAGGGCTTGTGAAATCTTACAGTGGACAAGAGGGCTTATTTGCCATTTATGATAGTGCGGGTTATCTTGAAATAAGCAGTTACAGAGGGAAACAAAAAACAGATTTTAATATCGGTGAACCGGTAGAAATAAGGAGGAGCTTGTGAAATATTTAAAGCATTATTCCTTCATTTTTTTTCCGAACTCTGAAGGCAATGAGTTGTCGGGGAAGGATTATGACTGGATTCCGAATATAGATATACTAACGGTTAAAGACGGTTCTTATATTGTTTTAGAGGTTGCCGGAATAAGGAAAGAAGATATTAAGGTTGAATTACAAAACAAATCGTTGATAATTACCGGCGTAAGGAAGAGGTTTATTCCGGAAGAAGAGTGCGAGTTTTACTCAATGGAGATTGCAGAGGGGATATTCAGAAGAATAATCAATGTGCCGTACACGATAGATATTGATAAAATAAAAGTCGAAATGAAAGACGGAATGCTTAAGATATTTGTCCCGAAGGCTACAGAGGTAAGAAAACAGATTGAAATTGATTAATCTGGAGGAATCATGACAGGAGAAAAGGAACTAATTAATAAAATCCCGGAAAAATTACCGATTATTGCCATAAGAAATTTTGTAGTTTACCCCTATCTTCTACTTCCAATCAGCGTTACCGAACAGAGAGATATAGACGTGATTAATCTGTCTCTGAAAGGAGATAAAATGTTAGCGGTTTTTACCGTTAAAGAAAATGCCGGAGAAAAAGTCGATTACCGAAAAGACATCTACGAAGTCGGAACAGTCGTTACAGTTGCCAAAATGGTTAGAATGCCCGATGATTCTATGAAAGTACTGCTTCAGGGGGTTAAGAGGATCAGATTAAAAGATATTGAGAAAGATGAGATATATGCTAAGATTGAAGTGCTTGAAAATGAAATCGAACATTCCGAGGAGGTGGAAGCCCTTAAAAGGAATGTGACATCTCTTTTTATTCAGATAGTAAAACTTGCCAGCTATCTCCCAGACGACATCGGTTTGGTAATTGAAAGTATCGAAGATCCTTCGAGGTTATGTGATTTCATAGCTTCAAACATCAATTTAAAAATTGAAGATAAAATAGATATATTGAAAGAGACAAATGTTAAAGCAAGGCTAAAAATATTGATGGATTTTCTGCAAAAAGAGCTTAATATTTTGAAATTAGGAGAAAAGTTGCGGTCCGAAGTTTCCTCGGAGCTTACCAAGGAGCAAAGAGAGTTTTATCTGAGGGAACAATTAAAAGCGATTCAAAAGGAACTCGGCGAAAAAGACGAAAAGACACTGGAGATAGAGGAACTCAGAAAAAAGGTAAAAAAGAAAAAAATGCCCGAAGAAGCAAGAGAACGGGCTTTGAAGGAAATTGACAAACTGGAAAAGATCCCTCTTCAGGCGGCGGATTACTATGTAACCGTAAACTATATTGATTGGTTGTTGGAGCTGCCATGGACAGAAGAAACGAAGGATAATATCAATATAAAAAAGGCTGCTGAAATTCTGGATGAAGACCATTACGATCTGGAAAAAATTAAAGACCGAATACTTGAATTTCTCGCTGTGAGAAAATTAAAGAACAGTACCATGGGGACGATTCTTTGTTTTGTAGGCCCTCCGGGAGTGGGAAAGACATCCCTGGGAAGAAGCATTGCCAGGGCATTAAATAGGAAATTTATCAGATTAGCCCTGGGAGGGGTAAGAGATGAGGCTGAAATAAGAGGACACAGACGGACATATGTGGGTGCTTTGCCGGGAAGAATAATTCAAGAGATGAAGCGTGTTAAAACACGCAATCCCGTTTTTATGATAGACGAAATAGATAAAATAGGAATGGATTTCCGTGGAGATCCAACATCGGCTCTTTTAGAAGTTCTTGATCCTGAACAGAACAACAGTTTTGTTGATCATTTTATAGAAATTCCTTTTGATTTATCACATGTGTTTTTTATCACGACGGCAAATGTAATCGAAACGATCCCGGCTCCTTTGAGGGATAGAATGGAAATCATAAGATTGGCAGGATATACGGTTGACGAAAAGATACATATTGCAAAGAAGTACCTTATTCCGAGGCAGATAGAAGCAAACGGGATGACAAAGAGGAAATTGCATTTTACCGATTCGGCAATAAGACTGATAGTTGAATCATATACCAGAGAAGCCGGTGTGAGAACCCTTGAAAGAACCATAGGCGGTGTGATCAGAAAGATAGCAAAAGATATTACCATGGGGAAAAGGGCTGCAAGGACAATTACTGATAGAGTCGTGGAAAAATACATGGGTAAACCCATCTTTACTCCTGTACTTGCAAAGAAAAAACCCGTTCCGGGAGTTGTTACGGGAATGGCATGGACACCGGTAGGTGGTGAGATACTTTTTATCGAGGTTACTAAGATGTTGGGGAACGGACAGTTTATTCTAACCGGACAGCTCGGAGATGTTATGAAAGAGTCTTGTAGGATAGCACTTTCTTACGTAAGGGCAAATGCCGACGATTTCGGAATTGATAAGAATTTTCATAAAAACAGTGACATTCACATTCATGTCCCGGAAGGCGCCGTACCGAAAGATGGCCCCTCGGCAGGGGTTGCCATAGTCACATCCATAATTTCTTTGCTTACAGGTATACCGGCAAGACCCGATATTTCCATGACCGGGGAGATAACATTGAAAGGGGAAGTCCTTCCTATAGGCGGAGTAAAGGAAAAGGTACTGGGGGCCAATAGAGCAGGTATAAAAGAGATAATTTTACCGAAGGAAAATGAAAAAGATATTGATGATGTTCCTGAGGCTGTTAGAAAGGAAACAAAGTTTCATTTTGTAACGAATGTGAATGAAGTTGTCGAAAAGGTTTTGGTTAAAAAGATAAGGAGGAAAAAATGAAAAAAGCACTGATTGCATCTTTAATATTCATATCAGTAACTGTAGCACTAAATGCATCCGGTAACAAACCAACATTGAAGGACTCCGTGATCAATAGGTTTTTTTCTGCAGTAGACAGTATAAGGGATTATACCGTGCTTAACGATGTGAAAACATATGCAGGGAAAAAGGTCCAAAAAAGGGAATTAAAAATATTTTACAAAGACAAAGGGCATGTAAGGATAGATGTCATAAGTGGAGATGAAAAAGGCGGTGTTGCAATTTACGATCCTAAAACCGACAAAGTCAGAGGACATAGGGGTGGTTTTTTAAAAGGAGTAAAATTGACCCTAAGTAAATATAGCAAGTTGGCAACGGATATCAGGGGAATAAGGACAGATCAGGCAACATTTCAGTTTTTTAAAGAACAGTTGAATAAGTTAAAAGATAAACCCATGACATTGGATACTTTGGGTAACGGTAAAATTTCCATTAGAGTAGCATTACCGGAGAGTCTTAGCGTCGGAAAAGCCGACGGATGGAAACTGTATATAGGTAAGAACGGTTTACCGTATAGGATAGAGTATTTTCACAGAGACTCATTGGTTCAGGAAAGTGTCTTTAAAGATCTGAAAATCAATATGGGAATGGAAGATTCCATATTTAAAATGTAGAGGCGAATTATGAAATTATTCGGTTCCTGGGTAGCGATAATTACCCCATTTGATGATAGATACAATGTAGATTACAACACTTTAAAAAAACTCATTGATTTTCAAATTGATAACGGTACGGACGGGATATTACTCTTAGGTACAACAGGGGAGGGCCCCGCCATAAGCGAAGAAGAGAAAATTAAAATCATGGAAGAGGGGATAAAGCATATAAACGGAAGAGTAAAGACCATGGTTGGTACCGGTACGAACAACACACTGAAAACTGTCAATATGACAAAAATTGCAGAGGATAAAGGAGCGGATTTTGCTTTGGTAATTACTCCGTATTACAACAAACCCAATCAGGAAGGCTTGTTTCTTCATTTCTCCAAGGTAGCCGAATCTACAAATATGGATATTGTTATTTACAATGTCCCCGGACGAACCGGTGTGGCGATTAGCTCGGATACACTTGCAATGCTCACAACTTATAAAAATATTATCGGGGTAAAAGAGGCAAGCGGAAAAGTTGATAATGCAAGTGATATCATTAATAAAACAGAAGGTAAATTGGATATAATTTCCGGTGACGATACACTCACTCTACCATTAATATCAATCGGTTGCACCGGGGTTATATCGGTTACTGCCAACATTGTACCCAAAGATGTTTCAAGCATGGTACACTATGCTCTTGAAGGTAAAATGGATAAAGCAAGAGAACTACACTATAAGCTGTTTAATTTGTCAAAAGCCATGTTCCTCGAGACTAACCCAATTCCGGTTAAAACCGCATCCGAGTTCATGGGATTGACTAACGGTAGATTAAGATTGCCTTTGGGACCGTTATCCGATAAAAATAGAGATATATTGAAAAAAGCAATGTCAGATTTTGGTATAAAGATATGATACGAGTGGTTTTATTCGGAGCATTGGGGAAAATGGGGCGAGAAATTGCCGGAGTTGCAGCCCAATCGGAAGAAATAGAAATTGTAAAGGTGATAGACAAAAACGCAGATTACATAGGGCAAAATTACTCTGCCGTTACGGGAATAGGCGGTTACGACATGGCCTTGTCCGATGATACCGGAAACGGGTTGTTTGCAGACATAGAGTGCGCCGTTGAATTCAGTGAGCATGCTGCAACGGCAAAACATGTTGGAGCTGCTGGTACATACGGGATTCCTTATGTGATAGGTACAACGGGCTTTAGCGATGAGGAGTTAAATGTGATTTACAAAACCGCTGATAATATGCCCGTATTTATTTCTTCCAATATGAGCAAGGGGATTAATGTTATAAACATCCTTCTGGAACAAATGGTGAAGAATTTCAGGGGATATGACATAGAAATATGGGAAATGCATCACAGGGATAAGAGAGACGCTCCCAGCGGAACGGCAATGATGCTGGCGGAAACCATAA
>WFRF01000126.1 GCA_015486655.1 Caldifarciminota bacterium
ATATTAACCACTTGGTTATTTAAAGAACTATGCTGCAAAATGTGATTGCGTAACAAGTAACAAATTAGAAATAATAAGTGTAAAATAAATGGAAGCCCATATGGCTCTTTAAACACCCCCCTGCTCGCAGTACCCCTCTACATAGGGGAATAAATAAATGTAATGCTGAACTTGGTTCAGCATCAGAGTGAGATTCCGGATCAAGTCCGGAATGACCGATTATAAACAATCACATTTACAGTGTTCTCATTTTATATTTCTGTCAATTTCAACGTATGAAAGTGGTAAATATGTCTATACCACTTACCCTCAGGAAAAACCTAACCCCCGATGAAGCAAAACTATGGACGATATTAAAGGACAAGCAATTGGAAGGGCGAAGATTTCGCAGGCAATTTAGCGTGGGCAATTACATGCTTGGTTTTTATTGCCCGAGTGAAAAACTTGCAATAGAACTTGACGGACAAGGACATTCTGGAACCACACAAGGCGAATATGATCACGAACGAGATTTGTTTTTGTTACATGCGGGAATAAGAGTTTTAAGGATTGAAAATAAGTGGGGCTGGGATAATCCCGACGGATTATTAGAAGAGATTAAGAATAATTTTTGGTGGCAACAAGATTCCTCGGTTCAAGACCCCTCAGTCCGGTAAACCGGACAGCTCCCCTTAAAGAGGAGCAGCTTTGTTTGGAAATAAGGGATGAGTAAGAACTAAGAAGTTAAATCGGAACCGATTATATCTTATTCCCATATTTCTAACTTCTTACTTCTAACTTCTTACTTCTAACTTCTTACTTTATAACTTGCGACATAGTTGCTGTGTTGTCATTCCGGACTTGATCCGGAATCTCATTACCTATTACTTCTTACTTCCCACTTCTTAGTTCTTACTTATAAATGAATTCCCCTCTATAGAGGGGTGTCGCGTAGCGACGGGGTGTTTTATAGAGCCATACGGACTCCCCCTGTAAATTCTCCAGGCAAAATGGGGGGGCGCATAGCGCCGGGTTGTTAAGATAGCACATTTTTTACTCAATGGATTTATTTTCCATTAGTTGTAAATATATCTACTCTGCTTACAAAAGAAAAAATAGAAACAAATTTAAAATGCAAATAAGAAAAATGTAACAATTAGGGTATAATTGCAAAATATTGAGAAATATGCAATAATTTCATCTAATATAATACTTGACATAAATGATGAAATTGTTTACATTTATTTATACCATCACATAAGGAGGTTTGGATGGGTAAATTTAAGTATATATTTTTATTCCTAATTATGCCTACTTTGCTTTTTTCAAGCAGTTATACACAAATGCTTGAAAGACAAAGCGCAGAGAGTAGAGATCCGAATTTAATCAGGTTTAAAATTGCACACTTTTCAACAAAAGCCGGTGCTCCTTCCTTTAAGTCTTTACACCTTGACGGTAAGGCTTATAAAAGGGGTGAAACGGGAACATATCTTGTCCAGTTTGTTTCTTCGGTAAGAAATGAATGGCAGGACGGGATAAAAAAGATGGGCGGTAAATTTTACGGCTATATACCGAATCATGCATATATAGTAAGGATAAACAGTTCTAAAATTAATGATATAAAGAAACTATCCTTCGTTCAGTGGGTAGGGAGATACAAACCTGCATACAGGATAAGCCCGAAACTATTGAAGACCGTTCGTTCCGATATGGACGGGAATATCATGCTTAGGATACAGCTCTATAAAGGAGCAAACAGATACAGTATAGTAGATCAATTAAAACAACTGGGGGCAAAAATACTCAGGAATGAGAAGGGAATGTATTTTGATTACATAAGAATTAAAATACCGGTTGAAAAAACGAAAGGCATTGCCACATACATTGCAAATATGGAAGATGTCAGCTGGGTTGAAAGATTTTATGAGCCAAAATTATGTGTTGCATGGACGAGGTGGATAATACAGTCCTACCATACAAGTGATATGGGTAGTGCAACTGCGGGATGGAGCGCAGCGCTTGTAGTGGATGCCACACATACACCAATATATAATCACGGTATATTCGGACAGGGACAGATAGTAGGTGATGCCGATACGGGGAGTGACTGGGATAATATGTGGATGTATGAGACAAGCGGGGATATGAATTTTAATGGCTCGGGAACGACATTCAGCGGAACCCCGGGGCACAAATTTGTGGGTTATCAAACACTTGGGGATGATCATGACGGTGCTTCTAACAACGAGGCATCCAGTGGAGGCACTTCAGGTCATGGAACACATACATCAACAACAATAGTCGGAGACAGTGCCTGGCATGATCCTTCAAGCGATGATACCCTTGCAAGAGGAGACGGTATAGCTCCGCTTGCTCAGATAGCTTTTCAGGATATAGAGACAACAGGAAGTGGGTCATTAGATGGACTTCCCAGTGACTTAAATAATCTGTTTTTATGGGCTTACAACGCTGGAGCAAGAATACATTCCGATTCATGGGGCAGTTCAAACAGCAACTATGATACATACGCACAACAGTCGGATCAGTTTATGTGGGAGCATAAGGATTTTCTTGCTGTGATAGCGATGGGCAATGCAGGTCCTAATTCGGGAACAATAGGCTCACCTGCAACTGCAAAGGATGTTGTCAGTGTCGGTGCCAGCCAATCAGGTGCAGGATGTAATGTAGAAGCCACTGGACAGGAATCTACCGTGTGGCAAAACCCGGGTGATCCGGAAGACAGATATGGATATAATGGCGGGGATTGGAAACCTGACGGAATACCCGATGATGACATAGAGACAATGGGTTGGTTCTCAAGTCATGGTCCCACAGACGAGGGCCTGAGGAAACCGGAAATAGTAACTCCCGGTGGTCATATGACTTATGCCGGCTGGTCAACGGGTAGCACATCTGACGGTCCCACTGCAGACCCAGCATCGCCCAATACGGGAGCATCGAGTAACGGGACTTATCTATGTCAGATGGGGGGAACATCCATGGCTACGCCGGCAGCCGCAGGCGCAACGGTACTTATAAGACAATATTATATGGACGGGTTTTACCCCAGCGGTACAAAAAATGCTTCGGATGCCATTACACCGTCAGCCGCTTTAATGAAAGCAACCTTAATTGCGAGTACGAGAAATATGACGGGATATTATACAACGGATAACGGTTCTTCTACAGCGAAGGCAAATGTTCCCACAAACGGACAGGGATGGGGAAGAGTTGTTCTTGATGATG
>WFRF01000127.1 GCA_015486655.1 Caldifarciminota bacterium
ATTTTATAAAACCGCCACCCCTTGCAGGCGATTTGGTAAAACCCGGAGGTATGGCAATTCTGGTGGTACCCATTGATTTGCAGGCGCCGAAAGGAAGATTAATACTGCCACAAGTCCAGACAATAAGGGACATTCTTGATAATGACGGAGCATCGGTTGTAGTTAAGGAGAGGGAATTGAAAAATGTAATTGATAACTTAAAAGTTAAACCGGATATAGTAATAGGAGATTCTCAGATTGTATTAAAGATGTGTGCTGACGTGCCGTCGGATATTAAATGTACTACTTTCTCTATTCTATTTGCCCGTCTGAAAGGTGATTTGTCGGAAGCTGCACGTGGGGCGGCACATTTGGAAAATTTAAAGCCGGGAGATAGGGTTCTTATTGCAGAAGCGTGTTCACATCACCCTCTTGAGGACGATATAGGAAGGGTGAAAATCCCAAGATGGCTGCGGCAATATGTGGGAGCGGATATAGAGATTGATTCTTATGCCGGGCACGATTATCCTGATAATCTGTCAGAGTACAATGCCGTTATTCATTGCGGCGGTTGTATGATTACGAGAAAGGAGATGTTGAACAGAATAAAATATTCAAAATCGGAAAATATCCCTATAACCAATTATGGTGTTGCCATTTCATTTTTACAGGGTGTTCTAAAACGGACCCTTGAGCCTTTCCCGGCCGCCCTGGAAGCTTATGAAAGAGAATTGGATTTAATTAACATGGAGGTATAGAATGACAAAATCAGTGGAAAAATTTATTAATGAGACTATCAAACAGGAGCAAATAGACAGATATCTTGAAGGCGATAACGATTTCATAAATGATGATGAAATCTGGAGAAAAATAGAGGAAAACAAGAAGCCCGACAAGAGCCGAATTAGAGATATAATGGCTAAATCTTACGATATTCAAACACTGTCTCCGGACGAAACAGCTGCTCTCATAAATTTAAAAGACGAGTCGTTGTGGGAGGAGATATACGATTTGGCAGGGAAAATAAAGCGTAAGGTGTATGACAACAGAATCGTAACATTTGCCCCTCTTTATTGTAGTAATCTATGTGTCAATAATTGCTTGTATTGTTCATTCCGCTATGACAACAGAGAAAAGATAGCAAAAAGGTTAACGCTTGAAGAGGTGAAGAGGGAAACGGAAGTACTGGCAGGTGAGATTGGTCATAAACGATTGATCGTTGTTTATGGGGAACATCCGCTGTCAGATGCGGATTATATAGCTGATACAATAGAGACAATATACAGTGTCAATGTTAAAACAAGGAAAGGCTACGGACAGATCAGGAGAGTGAATATAAATGCCGCACCAATGTCAATTGAAGATTTGTCAAAGTTGAAAGAGGTAGGCATAGGGACTTATCAGGTGTTTCAAGAAACATATCATCATGAAACATATAAGAAGGTTCACCCTCAAAACACATTAAAGGGAAATTACAGATGGAGGCTCTACTGCCATCACAGAGCTATGGAAGCAGGTGTGGACGATGTGGCAATCGGCGCATTATTCGGATTGTATGATTGGAGATTTGAGGTAATGGGTCTTCAATACCACACGTTGGAGCTGGAAAAGCGGTTTAACGGCGTAGGCCCTCACACAATATCTTTTCCGCGTCTTGAACCCGCGGCACATGCTCCTTTTGCTGAACATTCGAAGTATAAGGTATCTGACGAGGATTTTAAGAAACTGGTAGCCATTATAAGGTTATCCGTACCATATACGGGAATGATACTCACGGCAAGAGAACCCGCAAAAATCAGAAGAGAGATAATACCAATAGGTATTACACAAACAGATGCTTCCACAAAAATAGGAATCGGAGCTTACAGCGACAGATACGACAAGCAGAAAATTGAAAAGCAGCAATTTGCCTTGGGTGATACGAGAAGCTTGGATACCGTAGTCAGGGAGTTAGCAGAAATGGGTTATATAACATCATTTTGTACGGCAGGTTACAGGTGCGGCAGAACAGGCGAGCACATAATGGGGCTTTTAAAATGTGGTGCTGAAGGGCATATGTGTAAACTGAATGCAATACTTACATTCAAGGAATGGCTGGACGATTTTGCAAGTGAAGAAACCAAAAAGGTGGGAGAGAGACTGCTCAGAAAAGAGATAGAAGAAACAAAAGAAAAACTCCCCGATTCGTACAGTAAGCTTTTGGATTATTACAAGAGGACCAATAATGGTGAGAGAGACTTATTCTTCTGATAGTGACCTACAGGAGAAACTAAATCAACTTGCAGAAGATATTCAAAAAAAATATAATATTAATGTATGGTTTGTCAAAATACTCGGTAAAAGGTTATCATATTTTGCAGGGGAGACAGAAATAAAATTATTACCTGCAAAACATAAAAAACTCAATGAGAAGTTTGGAATTGTAAGTTCGGAATGGGGGAAATTGGGAGAAAAACAGATGGAGTGTATTGTAAAACTTGCAAAATCCATTTTGGAGAGTTATGAAAAAAAATGAAATGCTAGAGTATTTATCAGACCGTGAAAACGATACTTTATTCCGATTGGCAGATTCTGTTAGAAAAGAATATATGGGAAATAAAGTATATATTAGGGGTATTGTAGAATTCTCAAACTACTGTTGCAGGAACTGTTTCTAC
>WFRF01000128.1 GCA_015486655.1 Caldifarciminota bacterium
GTGGCGCGTAGCGACGGGGTGTTTATAAAGCCATACAAGCTTCCATTTATTTCCCACTTTTCACTTCTTATTTCTTACTTGCTAAACAGTCATATTTTGAAGTATAGTTCTTTCTGTCATCAGGTGGTTAATATGTCCGTACCTATCTACTCATCAATAATCATCATCTATTGACAAAAATAGATGCTGATATTATAATAACGTTATAAATATAGCATAAAGGAGTGTTTATGAAATACAATTATTCGGATATTCCCGAGGTTACCGTTAGAAGACTTTCAAATTATTTTCATATATTAAAATGTTTGAAAGAAAACGGTGTGGATTTTATTTCTTCAAAACAACTGGCAGCTTTGGCTCACACAAACGCAGTTTCAGTAAGAAAGGATCTCTCCTATTTCGGTGAATTCGGTAAGAAACACATAGGGTATAACGTTAATTTTCTTATGAAAGAGATAATGAAAATTTTGAACATATCAAAGACTAACAAATACATAATAGTAGGATACGGAAATCTCGGTACTGCTATTGCTCATTTTCCGGGATTTAAGGATGAAAATTTCCTGTTAAAGGGGATCTTTGACATAAATAAGAACAAAATCGGCAAAGAACCCATTGAAGGGATAAAGGTGATGCATATTGAAGAAATCGATGCTTTTGTTAAGGAAAACAAAATAAAATTTGCCGTACTTTCAACACCTATGAATGTAGCTCAGGTAACATCGGAAAGACTTTCGAAAGCAGGAATCAGAGGAATTCTTAATATGACCGGAAGACACATCAGAGTTTCTTCCGAAACACTTGTATTTGATATAAATATTGTTACCGGATTGGAATGGCTCAGTTATTTTGTTTCCAAGAAAGGAGATAAAAGGTAATATGATTATTAAAATAGGTGATAAAGCCCCTGATGAACCGTTATTTCTTGCGCCTAACGCATCTTTGATTGGAGATATCAGGCTGGGTAAAGATGTTTCAATATGGTACGGTGCCGTATTGAGGGGAGATATTAATTACATTCAAGTCGGGAATTACTCAAATGTTCAGGATAATTCAGTCTTTCATGTTACGGAAAAATTACCCGTAATAATCGGTGATTATGTTACCGTAGGACACAATGTCACCATTCACGGGTGTATTGTTGAAGACTACTGCCTAATTGGAATGGGGGCAGTTATACTGGATAATTCCCGCATAGGTAAAGGTTCAATTGTTGCGGCAGGTTCCGTCGTAAAAGAAAATGCCGTTATCCCCCCCGGAAGTCTGGTAGCCGGAATACCGGCTGTCATAAAAAAGACTCTCCCTACCGATTCCATCAATCTACTCAAAGAATCGGCTCTCCATTACGTAGAATATACAAAACTTTACAGATAAAAAAGTTCCCCCTTATTTCTGCAATAAGGGGGAGGAGGTTGTATAAAAAAGCGAGGGAAATTGCTTTATTGAAATAATAACACAACAATCATTTTATGTCAAGTATTCTTAGCACCATGTTTTAAAATTAATTAATCAGCTTGCCTTCTTAAATATGCCGGAATTGAGATATCCTGAGATTTTTTTATATTTAACCCCTTTTCCGTATCTTTAAACCTCATAAATGTAGGCTTATTAAGATCACCTGCTTCCGTGTTTTTATTGGCGGCTATAAACCCTTGTATTTCATCATCAATCTTCCGTAAACCCGTTCCTATTACTACGACTTCTACCTTTCCTTCCATATCATCCTTCTGTACCAATCCTTGAATGATATTTGCGTTCTCATCGGCTCTTTGCTTTATAAATCCGCCTATGTCTCTTAATTCTCCCATAGTCAGACCATTCTTACCCGAAGTAATGACAAAGAGAATGCTTTCAGCTCCGTTGAATGTCACCCCTTCAAGAAGAGGATTATTCAAGGCATTACTCACCGCATTTATGGCTTTTTGATCCCCTTCGGCTGTTCCTATACCTATTATGGCATCTCCTTTGTCGGAAAGGGTTGATCTTACATCGGCAAAATCAACATTCATCGTTCCCGGTTTTGTTATAACATCCGTTAAACTTCTCACGGTATCTACCAAAATCATATCAATGTGCTTGAATCCGTCACTTATACTATCATCGGGAAAAATTTCGAGACTCTTCTCGTTGGAAACAACAATTAAACTATCGGCAACGCCTTTTAATTCAATAATACCTCTCTCTGCGACCTCCATTCTTCTTTTTCCTTCGTATTCAAAGGGTTTTGTTACAATACAGACGGTAAGTATATTTAGCTCGCGGGCAATCTTTGCGACAACAGGCATAGCACCCGTTCCCGTTCCGCCTCCCATTCCAGCCGTAAGGAAAACCATATCTGTCCCCTGTAACAACTCTCTGATTTCGTCAGCATTTTCCTCTGCGGCAGCCTTGCCCTTTGTAGGATCTTTTCCTGCTCCCTGTCCCTTTGTCAATTGCATGCCTATTTGAATCTTGTTCTCATTTGCCAACGGACTTTTTGACAAAACCTGAAGATCCGTATTCATCACAAAGAGTTCAATAGAATTAACCCCTTCCTTAAACATTCTGTTAACTGCATTTCCTCCCCCGCCGCCGATGCCAATCACTTTGATTTCAGCGGGTTTAATGACTCTTTCATCACTTACATCAAACATGGTGCCCTCCATTTTTAAATATCTTTTAACCAATCAAA
>WFRF01000129.1 GCA_015486655.1 Caldifarciminota bacterium
CACTTTTAACTACTTACTTGCGACGTTGTCGTAATATGTATATACCTATTTACAAGCATTTACAGAAATTCCTTGACTTTTTATTCCCGTTTATGTATAAAACTTATAGGAATGCAATCTTGGATCATTTTTGTATGATTAAGGATACTAATTGAGAGTTTTTTAACTGGAGGCGTAAAAATGTTTGATACCGGTAATACAGCGTTTATGCTAGTTGCAACGAGTCTTGTGATGTTGATGACTCCCGGTCTTGCCTTTTTCTACGGAGGGTTGGTAAACCGGAAAAATGTGCTTACTATAATGATGCAGAGTTTTGTATCCATGGGGTGGACGACCATCTTATGGGTTACCGTTGGTTTTACAATGTGTTTTGGAAAGGATCTGGGTGGAATAATTGGAAACGGACAGTATCTGTTTCTCCAGGGAATTAATACTCATACGCCCTTTATATCCAATGCGCATATTCCAATGATTGTTTTTGTGGCGTATCAAATGATGTTTGCTATAATAACCCCCGCATTGATAACAGGCGCTTTTGCTGACAGAGTCAAGTTTAAGGCTTATATGATATTTTTGACAGTTTGGCTGCTCTTTGTTTACTTCCCCCTTGTTCATATGGTATGGGGCGGTGGTTTATTTGCAAAATGGGGCGTTCTTGATTTTGCAGGTGGCATAGTGGTCCATGCTAGTGCCGGATTTGCCGCATTGGCATCTGTATTTTTCGTGGGAAAGAGGACAATAAAAAATGCAAAACCGCACAGTATTCCGTTGGTTGCTCTGGGAACTGCTTTGCTTTGGTTCGGTTGGTACGGGTTTAATGCCGGTAGTGAACTAAGAGTGGATTCCATAACCTCGATTGCATTTCTAAATACGGATGTAGCCGCATCTTTTGCAGCTATAACTTGGTTGATTCTTGCCCGTATATTCGAGAAAAAGCCTAAGGTTATCGGTATGCTTACAGGTGCCGTGGCGGGGCTTGCAACGATAACGCCTGCTGCCGGATATGTAAATGTACAAACAGCAATGTTAATCGGTATAATAGCCTCAATTGTAGGTTACATAGCCGTTGCATACAAGAACAGAAGAGGATGGGACGATGCTTTGGATGTCTGGGGTGTTCATGGTATTGGAGGATATACGGGAATAATACTTCTCGGTATCTTCGGGAGCTTGGCGGTTAACGCTCACGGAGCCAATGGGTTGATTTTCGGTGGCGGAGCATTCTTTATTAAAGAATTTGTTGCCGTAACCTTAACAGCAATATATGCTTTCTTATTTACTTATGTTGCTCTCTGGGTGATTAATAAAATTACAAAGGTAAGAGTAACCGGAGAATCTGAAATCGAAGGATTAGATAAATCCGAGTTTGAAGAAGAGGCTTACGTTTAATATTGAAACATAGATTTTTGTAAAATGAAGGCGGGCATAGGGATTGATTTGATTGCCTCAAATAAAATTCCAATGCCCGCTCTAATTTTATATAATTAAAGAAATTTAAATGAACATAACGATAATTGAATTTCCGGAAAAAATAAATGTGATTTTAACCTCATCTGTCTGTGGAGATGACGCTTTTTTAAGATTTACCTTGGAAGCAGGGGGCATACATGCTTGACAGAATAAACATAGATATTTTTAAGGCGATTAATAATTTTGCAGGCAGGAGTATATTTTTAGATAAATTCGGAATAATTTTGGCGCAATATCTTTTCATTGTTTTTATTCTGTTTTTAATCTATCTATGGTTTAATGATCATAAGAGAAAAGAAATCGCCTTATTTTCAGGATATACGGCAATAATAGGGATTTTATCAAATTATCTAATCACATTATTTTATTTCCATCCCAGACCTTTTATGGATAAAATCGGAACCGTTTTGGTCAAACATGCACCTGATACATCATTTCCTTCCGATCATACGACATTCATGCTATCCATCGCATTTATGCTTCTCTATTTTAAAAAGACCAGAAATGCAGGCATAGTTTTTGTATTTTTAGGAATATTGGGAGGGATTGCCAGAGTCTTTTGCGGACTTCATTTCCCCCTTGATGTTGCAGGTTCGATTTTAGTGGCGTTTATCTCTTCCTACATTATTTTCATCTCCAAAAACAAATTACAAGGGTTTAATCATTTTATAATAAATATGTATTATAAAGTGATGAAACGAAGTCAGATTAAAAGACGGATGTAAATTACATCAGTCTGAAATCGGAATATATTTAACTTTAATTCTGGATTTTAATTATAGAGACGCGATTTATCGCGTCTCTATAATATATGTTTAAAAGATAATTAATTTAATTGTCTTTTATCTTGCGTTTTTCTTCAGGGACCTGTTTTCTTGATAAAGAAATTTTGCCTCTGTCATCAATCTTAACGACTTTAACGGCGACTTCATCTCCCAGTTTCAAAACATCGCTTACCTTCTCAACTCTCTCATGAGATATCTGAGAAATATGAAGCAATCCGTCTTTGCCTGGTAAAATCTCGATAAATGCACCGAAATCGGTGATCTTCTTAACTTTACCCATATAGATTTTTCCGACTTCTGCTTCTTCAGTCAATGCCTTTATGTAAGCAATAGCCTTTTCAATACCCTCAGCATTTTCGGAATAGACCTTTACCTTACCGTCATCGTCGATATCTATCTGAGCACCGGTCTTTTCAATAATATCCCGTATGGTTTTTCCTCCGGGGCCGATTACCAATCCGATCTTTTCCTTATCGATCATTATTGTTTCCATACGTGGTGCAAAAGGTGAGAGCTCACTTTTTGGTGAAGCTATGGCTGCTTCCATTTTGGAAAGAATAAAATCTCTTCCCTCTTTTGCCTGGCCAAGGGCTTTTGAGAGTATTTCCACGGAAATTCCTTCGGTTTTTGTATCCAGCTGAATTGCCGTTATCCCGCTTCTCGTTCCCGCAACTTTAAAATCCATGTCGGCATAATGGTCTTCTTCTCCCATAATGTCAGAGAGAACGATGTACTTCTCGTCATTTTCGTAAACGAGTCCCATTGCTATACCGGCAACATGCGATTTAATCGGTACACCGGCATCCATAAGACTGAGTGAACCGCTGCATACCGTTGCCATTGATGAAGAACCGTTCGATTCAAGTATGTCGGAAACGATACGGATGGTGTAGGGGAATGATTCTTCAGAGGGTATAACGGCTGTAAGTGCCGTTTCAGCTAAGTGGCCGTGCCCTATTTCTCTTCTGCCGGGACCTGAAACACGTCTTACTTCTCCCACACTGTACGGGGGAAAGTTATAGTGAAGCATAAATGTTTTTGTAAGTTCACCTTCGAGTTCTTCAATTCTTTGGGTATCATACTGTGTTCCAAGGGTACATGTTCCCAAACTCTGGGTTTCTCCCCTTGTAAAAACAGCTGATCCGTGAACTCGTGGCAAAACGCCTATTTCACACGTGATATTTCTTATCTCGTTTGTTTTTCTGCCGTCTAACCTCACACCTTCGTTAAATATCTTATCGCGCATTGCTTTCTTTCTGATCTCATCGTAGTACAGATGCATTTCGGCTTCTGCTTCGGGGAATTCCTCAATGAGTTGTTCCCGAATGGAATCAAACAATGCATCATAGGCGTCATTACGTTCTTTTTTCTCTACTATACGCATGATTTCGGGAAGTTTTTCCATGGCAATTGCATTTACCTTTTCTCTGAGTCCTTCAGTTTCGGTGAACTGTTCAACCTCTATCTTTTTGGGTTGAATTTTTTCGATGAGCTCTTCCTGTAGTTCGATTATTTTTTTAATCTCTGTTTGTGCAAGCTTAAGAGCTTCCACGAGTTCATCTTCCGAGATTTCCTGTGAACCGCCTTCTATCATTGTGATTCTTTCCTTATTCCCTGCAACGGTGATATTCATTGTTCCTTCCTGCATCTGTGCCGTTGTAGGATTAATTACGTACTGTCCCGCTATTTTTCCTACCCTTACGGCTGCAACAGGCATTAAAAACGGTATATCGGATATGGACAGAGCTGCGCTTGCTCCTATAACACCTATAACATCCGTTTCGTTTTCCTGATCATAGGAAAGGACGGTTACCATAATCTGTGTTTCATTTCTGAAACCATCGGGGAAGAGAGGCCTGATCGGTCTATCAATCAATCTTGAAGATAAAATCTCCTTTTCTCTCGGTCTGCCTTCTCTTTTGAAGTATCCGCCGGGGATTTTGCCCGCAGCGTACATTCTTTCTCTATACTCTACAGTTAAAGGGAAAAAATCCAGAGATTCACTTGGATTCTTTGCCATACAAGCGGTTACGAGAACAACGGAATTACCGTATTTGACGATACATGAACCGTTTGCCTGTTTTGCTAATTTTCCTGTTTCAATTGTTAATTTTCTGTTTCCTATTTCTCTTTCTACTTTAAGTTCCATAAACTCCTCTGTTATTTCCTCAAACCTAATTTTCCTATAAGTTCTTTGTAACGGTTAAAATCTTTTTTCATTAAATAATCCAGTAATTTTCTTCTTTTTCCGACGAGTTTGAGCAAACCCATTCTGGAATGTACATCTTTTTTATTCACTTTAAGATGCTCAGTAAGATATTTAATTCTTTCTGTCAAAATTGCTATTTGAACTTCGGGTGAACCCGAGTCTTTAGCATCCTTACCGAATTCTTTAATTAGTTTCATTTTGTCTTCTTTTGACAAAGCCATTGTTAGTTACCTCCTTTAGCATATCTTTTGTTTTTTCAATATCGTTTTTTATCTGTTCGATTAATTCATTTTTATTTTTAAAGAACTGCTCCTCTCTTATGAACTGCCATAAGAAAAGGTCTATTTTATAACCATATATAATAGCATTAAAATCGAAAATATGCAATTCAATATTTAATTTTTTTTCATTTTTTATTGTGGGTGCGGTTCCAATGGAAACTATACCCTTATAAAACTTTGAATTGATCTCCGCAGTGGCAGCATATACACCTTTTTTCGGGATGAGTTTTCCCTTTGGAATTTCCAGATTAGCAGTGGGGAATCCGAGTTTTTTACCGATACCGCTTCCACGTATAACATTGCCGCTTATAATATAGGGATGATTTAAGAAATTAACGGCTTTGTCGAAATTCCCGTCTTTTATCTCTTTTCTGATTATGGAACTACTAATAACCACGCCGGTATTCGAACATAAAAGCGGTGCGATTGTCTCGACTTCGTACGAAAAAGACGTTTCGTACGATTTTAAAAATTCGGGATTCCCTTCACGGTTATACCCGAAATGGTGATTTTTTCCTATAAATATTTTTTTAACGTTTAATTTCTCGACCAGTATTTTTCTTATGAAATCATAGGCTTTCATATGCCATATATCTTTATCAAATTTTATGATGATCAGATAATCGGGATTAAACTGCGATATAAACTTGATTTTCTCTTCCTTCGTAGTCAATATTATATTATCTTTCGAGTTACCTATTACATACCTGGGAATGGGGTAATATGTAACTACGACACTTTTATGTTTTTCTGCGCGGGCTTCATTAATCATTTTTTCGATTAAATATTGGTGCCCCTTATGAATGCCGTCAAACGATCCGATTGCTATATAAGAAGAAGGGATATTTGGAAAATCGAGGCTATCAATCACTTTCATATTAATACCTTCTCAGGATGAAGCGTGTTTTTGTCGGTTATCTTGCCGACGGCGATTACAACATCGTTGCACTTTAAAAGTAATTTATCCGATTCGTTCCCATTCCCGGAATAGGTAATATCCCTGCCGTTTTTAATCTTTACAAGCGAATCTTTGTCCACCGAGTAAGTCGGCATTTGCAGAATCTCTTCAATGTTGACGGCGTTTTTCTCAATATCGCCTTTCTCTCTTAATTCATCTAAAATTACGGCTTTGTCAATGCTTACATTGACAATTGACGTACGCCTCAATTCAATAAGTGTTGCCGGGACGGATATTAATTCCCCGACTGCACGGGCTATGGAGCGTATATATGTGCCTCCCGAGACTGTAATATCAAAAGAGATAAAAGGTTTTTCATAACCTGTTATGGAAAATGAGTATATTTCTATCGTTTTTTTTCGGGGTTCTACGGGAATATTCTTTCTCGCCATTTTATACATAGGCACACCGTTAACCTTAACCGCGGAGAATTTGGGAACCGTCTGTTCTTTTAATGACAATATATAGCTCTCAATTTTATCTTTCTCAATTCTGTCTGGAATTTCTCCTTTTGTTGTTTTAATGATCTTTCCCTCTATATCCAGAGTGTCTGTCTCATAGCCAAGTTCGATTTTACCTTTATATCTCTTTTGGAAGTGCTGAATGTATGATTGCAATTTTGTATATTGTCCCGTCAGGATTATTACAAGCCCCGAGGCAAAGGGATCAAGTGTTCCGCCATGTCCGATTTTTATATCTCCGCCAATAATTTTTCTTAACTTTCTTATTATATCAAAAGTTGTAATACCGGTGGGTTTATCGATTAAAACGCAATTATTGAATTTAGAATCGATAGCTAAGGGAAATCCTGTAGTTGCTTGTGTTAAAGCCATATATATCCGAATCTACGCCTATGTCAATTTTAAATTGTTTTACTCTGATTCCGCCACCGTATGTAAACCCTTTTCTATCGCCGGAATAATCGAGAAAGTAACCGATTCGTCCTGTGATGAAATTGTAATAGGTATACTGCAAACCGATTCCCATCCATGTATCTTCAAGTTCCTCTTTTGCCATCTGCCAAAATGTTTCTCCCGTTGAATCGGCGCCGAAAACGAGCACCTTTACAAGGTCCATGGTTGCAACAAGATCGCTCAGTGAATCATGAACCGGATTAGAGGCAAATCCCAGCCTCACGAGTCGCGGAAGGGGATCCGAACTCGAAGATTGCAGATAATTTATATTAGGTCCTAAGTTTTGCAAAGACAAGCCTATATTTAAATATTTATCTATAGGTTTGTACAACAATCCGAAATCAGCTGCAATGGCAACACCTTCACCACTACCGGTGTTAGAAGGCAGTATTGTTCTTATTACCCAATCGGGAGCAAGGAACAAGTAAATAAATTTGACCCCTGCGCCTATGGATAGTTTATCGCTTAATTTTGTTGCATATGTTATTTTACCTTCTGCATCAAATACACGGTATTCTATATTTATACTTCCCGTTTCATCCTGAGCATTAATCATGCCTGGGGTAATATATGTGATTTCACCGCCTATGACACCGTTCCATTTTTTCACGGGATGGACTATTCCCAAATATTCGTAGTACATATCGGGAGCCAGTCCGGGGAGCCAGTTGGAATGCATAAGTGTGATGTCATTATTCTTTATAAATCCCGCTCCTCCGATATTATAGTAATTTGCAAGGGCGTTGTCTGAAATTGCTGTGAAACTGTTACCCATTCCAACCGGTCCTGCACCGGGGAATATCGTTAAAAATACAGCTCCAGCTTGATTCGCCGTTGCAAACACAAAAACAGGCGATGCAATAATAGCTATCAGAATGATTGTCAAAAAAGAGATTTTACGCATATTTACTCCTATTTATATCAATGAAAGATAGCAAAATAAAGAGAATGTGTCAAGAAGAATAAGAATAATCGAAGTAGATATGTACAGACTTATTAAGTAAGAAGTAAGAAATAAGAAGTGATAAAGGGGAAGTAGTAAGGGAACAGTGTTTCTTGATATATAAAAGGGAGAGATTTATCTCTCCCTTTTGATCATTTCACTAATAAATAAGGCTATTGTATATGTTCTACCAAATTTGTTCCCTTATCACTAATTTTGATTATATAAAAACCTTTATGAGGATCGGCTGTTTTGTTGAAATTCATACTTCCCGTAACGCCATAAAAGTTATCTAATTGTGTCATAGCGGTAAGAAGAGAATTTTTATCGTATGCTTTATTGTTTTTGATTTCCGATATTAAAAGGGAAGCGGCATCGTACCCGAGAGCAGACATACTGCTGGGAACCTTTTTATAAACCTTCGTATAATTATTTACAAATTCTTTTGCCATATCATCATCCGTTTTGTAGAAGAAATGATCGCAAAAATAGTTGTTCCCGGGCAGTTTGAAATCTTTTTTGTATAGAGCGGGAGAATCCCAACCGTCTCCTCCCATAATCGGAATGTTAATTCCGTTCTTTCGGAACGCTTTTATCAGTTTGTAGCTGTCGGTGTAATAGAGAGGGATAAAAACAAAATCCGGTTTTGAATTCTTAATAGCTTTTACGATATCTGATATGTCGAATTTACCGTCATTTAGATAATAGTTCTTCACAGTCTTACCGTTTATATATTCAAGAGCATTGTTAAAATACATGGCAAGCCCTTTACTGTATACATTGGTTGTATCAATTATAACAAAAGCATGTTTAAGCCCTTTCTTTATTGCAAAATGAGCCATTACGCTGCCCTGATCGTCATCGGAGTAACATACCTTCCATATCGCCCTTGAATATTTTGTAGCGAGAACGTGCGTTGCCGCAGGGGCAATTTGAACGACGGAATGTTTTTGTGTTATTATGGAAGAGTTCATAACATTTGAACTTGTCAGAGGGCCTATTATTGCAATAACCTTATTTGAAATCAGTTGCTTTACTCGGTTGTTTGTTACTTTCATGTCTCCGGTTCCATCATATATGACAAGTCTGATTTTCGGTGTATTTGTTTTGTTATATTGCTCAACTGCAAGCTTAATACCGTTTAAAGCCGGCATGCCGTATTCCGATATATTGCCCGTTAACGGAAGAACCACTCCTATTCTAATCTCATTAGTTTTTTTTGTGCATGAAATTGATAATAAAATTACAACAGTTAACAACAGGATTAAAACCTTTTTCATTATTTCCTCCTTTTGAATTTCCTCTATTTAAAAATACAGCATTTTACGGCAATAGTCAATAGATATCGGGATCTTACCCGCCTCTTAAAAAGATATAAGTTATTAATTTTTGTAGATTATTTAAAAGTTATTTGTACTTTGATCATAGTTATGTTTGCTATGTTGATTTTATGTGCCAAATGTTAAATGTTGCATTTTATTTTAAAAAATGGTATTTATTAATCATTGGAGGTAAAAATGAAAATACTTTTAACAAACGATGATGGAATCAATGCAAGGGGAATTTACGAGTTGTATCACTCATTAAAAGATTTATATGACGTGACTGTTGTTGCTCCTATTTCCCAAAAAAGCGGTGCGGGACACTCCATTACGCTTAATGAACCGTTGAGAATCAATAAATTTTACAAAGATGGTGTTTTTTTCGGATATGCAATTAACGGCACACCTGCAGATTGTGTTAAAATAGCTCTGTCTGAAATATTGAAAGATAAACATCCCGATTTGATAATATCCGGGATAAATAAAGGAGCCAATCTCGGTACGGATGTGATTTACAGCGGAACCGTTTCCGGCGCTGTCGAAGGGACCATGTCCGGTGTTTGTTCACTTGCCGTTTCAACATGTGCAACGGAAAAACCTCTCTATTCAAGTGCGTGCCAATTTTTAAGGAAATTTATTCCAATGGTTAAGGAAAAGGGATTGCCCGAATATGTGACACTAAACATAAATGTTCCAAATTTACCTTACGATTTGATAAAGGGAATAAAGGTTACATACCAGTCTTACAGACAGTTTGAGGACAGGTTTATTGAAAGGCGGGATCCTTTTCACAGGAAATACTATTGGCTTACCGGAGATATAAAGAATGTAAATCAAAACGATTCAACGGATGCTCTTGCCATTGATAACGGTTATATTTCGATAACACCGTTGTTTCTGAATCTGACTCATGTTAAATATATCAAAGAGTTGGAAAATTGGGGATTAAAAAAATAGGCTCGTTTGAGCCTTTTTTGGTGGCGGGGGTTGGATTTGAACCAACGACCTTTGGGTTATGAGCCCAACGAGCTACCGGACTGCTCCACCCCGCGATTTTGTGTGATTATAATATATTTTTTGTGATATGTCAAGTTTTATAAATTAAAAGGTGGTGATAGATGAAAGCTCTAAAAATATTTACAGAAGGTATTTTGATTATTGTATTGCTCGCGGCTTTGGTGCTGGGAGCGTTTTTGGCTGTTATGACTGTTACCGATTACAAACCTGCGGAAAAAACCGTTTTGTCCGTTAACGGAACAGGCGATTCAATAAAATCGGATACCTTTTCCGTTCTTACGTGGAATGTAGGGTACTGTGCATTGGGTAAGGAAGCCGATTTCTTTCTTGACGGCGGTCATGAATCAAGGGGGAAGAGCAAGGCTGTTGTAGTAAACCACATGGAAAATGTAGCGGATTTCATAGACTCAATCAGTCCTGATTTTTGTTTTATTCAGGAAATTGATAGAAAGGCAACGAGAACTTTTAATCAGGATGAATACAAATACTTCACCGAGAGATTCAAAAATTATTCCTCTACTTTTGCGGTAAATTATAAAACTCTGTGGGTCCCCGTTCCAATTTATAAACCCATGGGTAGGGTTCTTGGCGGGCTTGCAATATTCTCTAAATACAGGCCTTATTCGGCTGTAAGGTACTCCTTCCCGGGTAATTACTCCTGGCCTGTCAGACTTTTCCAATTAGACAGGTGTTTTATTGCAATTCGGTATAAACTGAAAAATAATGAACTGGTGGTTATTAACCTTCACCTTTCCGCATTTGATAAAGGGGGATTCCTGAGGAAAAAGCAACTAGGATACTTAAAAAAATATATTCTTAAAGAGTACAAAAAGGGAAATTATGTGTTGGTAGGCGGTGATTGGAATCATATACTGCCCGGAGTCGATCTTAAAGCGATAAACGGGAAAATAATCCCCGGAGATGTACCTTTCTTTCCGAAAGATTGGATTCCCGAAGGATGGAATATGGTTTGTGATCCAACGGTACCCACAAACAGAAGTAATAATCATCCCTATATTAAAGGGAAAAACACGGTGACGATCATTGACGGATTCTTACTGTCACCGAATATTAAGTTAATAAGTGTAAAAGGGATAGATTTACAATTTAGAGATTCCGATCATAATCCGGTCCTGTTGAAATTAACACTGAAGCGTTAAGTTAATAGGAAAAAAATCCAAAGGGCGATACAATCGCCCTTTTTTTGCACAAAAATTGTGCATCCTCCCAATATTTAATATCTTATTAAGTTCAATGAATGCGTTGTTTACATTGTTTTGCACAAAAATTGTGCATCACAGGAGTGGCGTGTTTTATTAAATTACATGAAACTGTAACTTATTAAACTGGCACGATAATTGCAAAACAATAGTCAAATGTTTAATAAGGAGGTTCAGATGAAACAAAAAACAACAGTCTCACTTCTCATTCTCACAGTCATCCTAATCTTTACGGGGTGTCAGGTTGTGGTAGAACACGGCACTCCCGAAATACCGACAGGCCTTACAAGTGTTACGGGTGATTATAAGGTTACATTGTATTGGAATCCTGTTAGTGACCCGGATTTCATGCAATTCAATGTCTATCGTTCATATGATCCGGAAGGTCCCTATACGATTATAGGTTCCACCGTATCAGCATTCTATGTGGACAGGGATGTTTGCAACGGTGTTACGTACTACTACGCCGTGACAAGTGTGAACTATGACGGAGATGAAAGTGAGTTATCAAAGGAGGATGTATTTGACACGCCGCGTCCGGAGGGATACGGTGCAGTATTATGGGACAGAATGGTATATCCCAATGATGCCGGATTCGATCTTGCCGATGAGTGCATCGTTCCTTATTACTCGAATGATGCAAACATATACCTTGAATCGGATAGTCATTCGGGAATTTTATATCTCGTTTGCGGCGGGCAAAACAATGATATTCAGGATTTCGGATTTATCAATTCCCTTGACGATATAGATTATGCTCCTACTGAGGGATGGTCGAATTCGGGCAGAGCTGAAGCCATAGACGGACACGGTTACGTCATTTGGACAAGTGACAATCATTTTGCAAAGGTTCGAATCGAATCAATGGCGGATGATCATATTGTACTAAGCTGGGCATATCAGATTGATGAAGGTAATAGAGAATTATCGGTTAAAGTTTCCAATTTCAGGAGGTAAAGATGAGAAGAAGAATGATTTTTAGTGCGCTAATCGTATTCCTAATAATGTTTGTAGGAATAAATCTGAGGGCAGAGAGTTATAAAACGACGGGAAAGTATAAAATATCCGGGAAAGAAGTCAAAAAAACAACAAAGAAAACCGTAAAAGAAACGAGAAAAGTAAAAAAGGTAAGAGGCAGAACAATAGGGAGAGTTGAAAGAGTCACCGCAGTTGTCGGCGGAAGGACCATCGTGGAGCCGTATAGAGTGGCCTATCACGGGAGTAATTTCAGGGTCAATATATGGACAAACAGAAGGGATTACTATCCCGGTGACAGAATCAAAGTATATGTTCGTTCAAACAGAAGTTGTTATATCGTAGTTTATGATATTGATACCGAAGGGAATGTAAGTATTATCTATCCCAATTACGGAAGCGGCTATCTACGTGCATACAGAACGAGAAGAATAGACAGATGGTGGTATGTGGACGGTCCTGAGGGGTATGAAGAATTGGTAGTGGTAGCGTCACGTTCACCCATAGATGCATATGAGTACGGGATTTTCCTCAGAAATCAATTGGGATACTACGGTAACAGAGGAGTGTTCAGTATTGTTCCCAGAAGATACAGGAGGGTTTCCGTTGCCAGCACACATTTTTATATAAACGGATATTACGGTTATGATGACGGTTACTATGACGATGATTATTATGATGATGGCGGCGGATATTATGATGGTTTCGGATATATAATAGTTGAAGCCCCTGTGTGGGGGTGGGTTTATATAGACGGCAGATATTACGGCAGAGGCAGTTGCCGTGTCCCGAAGATGAAACCGGGATGGCATACCATCACCGTGAGACAGAACGGAAATGTTAAGTACAAGAAAAGAGTTTATGTCAACAAAGATAAGAAGTATAAAATTAATATGAAGAGCCGTTAATCAATTGACATGGGAAGATTTTTGGAATATTATAAGGTGATGAAGATGAAAAAGCTTATAATCCTTGCCCTGGCTTTAATAATCATACCGTTGTTTTTGAATGCGAAGATAATAGGTTATCGTGACAGGGATAAGAATAAGATCAATGACCTGTTCAGAGATGCAAACGGTGACGGTATAAATGATATAACTGGGAAGAAATATAAACATTCCTTTCCGTTCATTGATAAGAACAAGGACGGTATTAATGATGTTTTCATCGATGTGAACGGTGACGGTTTTAATGATGTAAAAAGCAGCTTTTACAGAAAACTGTATAAATGTATCGACTTCAATCACGATGGTATTAATGATATTACCGGAAAAAGATACAAAGCAATTGCAAAAACAGTTGAAAACATCTTAAAAATAGGTAAATTTATAAAAGTTGAAAACAACAGCGGTGAAAAAACAAAATACCGTAAGGTCAAAACAAAGAAGACTTTGAAACGTTCCAATGGAAAATACGATACATTTATTGATAAGAACAAAAACGGCATTGATGACAGAAGGGAAGAGAAAAAGACGGTTATTATAAAAAAATCCGGGAAAGATGAGGAGAAATAAAGTTAAATGTAAATTCGGAGAGAGCAAAGCGGATATCAGGATTATTGCAAGAGGTAAGGATTTGGGAGAAGCTGTTGAAAACAGCTTCTCCTGTTTTTATTCGTATGTATTTAATACGGAAAGAACAGAATCTCTGAATAATGTGGAAAGAATACAATTTAGAGTGGAAAACGGTGAGACGGAAGATGTTATACATGATATATATTCCGAGATAATTTATCTGATCTATGTCAGGGAATATGTCATTAGAGA